>JBOFGM010000001.1:0-1094 GCA_051649105.1 Iodobacter sp.
GTCGATAAAATAGAATCCGGCATCGCCGCATCAACCATCGCGGTAAATTGGATTTCATCCATTTTTAAGCTGCCCATTGCGGCTTGCCATTTTTTATCTGGTTGATTTTCACCTGTTATATCCTGAATCATGCCAAAGCGATCAGGAATAAACCAATGCTCCAGCGGCCCCAGCAGTATTTTTTTCTGCTCTTCTGTTAAGACCTCAAACAGTGGAATTAAAATTCGGGTATCGGCATAGCGTAACGGCCATTCGGTATTATCTTCGCAGTACACTTTAAGCAAATATTCTAAATGCTCTTTAAGGGGCATTAATTCCAGCGGGCTGCGAATAAAGCTCAGCATGGGCTGGCCCTTGCAAAGGGCGATTAATTGCTCAATATTCTGCGGCTGCTGCTTTTCATCCACCAAATATAGTTCCGGGGAATAGGGCGCAAGATCGGCCAGCTCGGTGGCCTGATAGAGCGGAACAGACGACCATTTGCGTAATGGCTTTCTGATCCCCAGGTCAAAAGCACAATCAATAATGGCATAAAGAAAGCCTTGTTGTGTGCTGCCCGCAATCTCTAATAAGAGAGCGGGGTTTATGATTTCTTCAACCAGATGCGTCATTTTTCATTCCTTTCATTCAGGCAATAAATGGACTGCCTGACTTCATTGCCGCTAATAAGCACGGAATACAAATTGTATTTGGAAACTGCGGCAAAGGCGGGCTCATTTGGGCGGGGCCGGTGACGTCGTGGCTGGCGCCTTTGACCGATACTTTGCCCGGGCAGTGGATTTCGATATTGCCGCCTTTTAAGCGGATATAACCACCGCCGGCGGTGACCAGGATTTCATCTTTGGCGACGACGGTGATGCTTTCTTTGCAGGCGGTGATTTTCAGGTCTTTATCCCCGGTAATCTCCATATCCTCGCTCTGCGCCTGTAGCTGAACCTTGCCTTTGGCGGCGATTAGTTTCAGCGCGATCTGGTCTTTCACTCCGGCCACAAACAGGCTGATATGCTGGCCGGCGTTGTGGATCCAGCGGCGGCCGGAGGTTTGGTTAGTGTCTCTTTGCGCAACCAGATCCAGATTGGTACCGGCGCTAAGCG
>JBOFGM010000002.1:0-5655 GCA_051649105.1 Iodobacter sp.
AAAGGGTGTTTTTCAGCTCTGCGCCCAGCGCCAGCGTTACGGGTAAACCCGCCGGAATAAGCAGTGGTAAAGGGGCAAAGCCTCGTCCGCGCCGCAAAAAACAAGCGCTGCCATCGCTGCGCACCCGCAGCACCGAGTCATCATTGCGCGCCACAATGTCCCGGTTATTCAGCAAAAAGGCATCGGCAATATGGGCCAGTTGTTCCTGGGCTTCCGTGTTGTTAATCAGCACCGGTGCGCCGGAAGGATTGGCGCTGGTCATCACCAGCAGTAAATCCTGCGGCAGATCCAGCCAGGCCGTACCGGCCGGCTGGCCGGCTGCGGTATGAAACAATAAATAATGCAGCGGGGAGTAAGGCAGCATCAGGCCCAGGGTATTTAAGCCCGGTGCCAGCAAGCCTGGTAAGGTGCCGCCCGGCCGGCGCGGCAATAGAACAATCGGGCGCTGCGGGCTTTGCAACCAGGAGGCTTCATCTGCAGAAATCATCAGTTCCGGATAAAGCGAGGCCAGATTGGCCGCCATCAGCGCCAGCGGTTTACGGGCACGGGGTTTGCGCTCTCTTAAACGCCGGATGGCCTCATGATTTCTGGCATCACAACAAAGGTGAAAACCGCCCACGCCCTTAATGGCCACAATCCGGCCTTGCCGCAACAGGGCCAGTGTGGCGGCCAGCGCCTGTTGATCGCCGGCCAGTGAGCAGCCATTAGCCAATTGTAAATCCAGCACGGGCCCGCAACAGGGGCAGGCGATCGGTTCGGCATGAAAGCGCCGGTCGGCAGGATTGGCATATTCAGCGGCGCAGTCCGGGCAAAAAGGAAAGCCCGCCATGCTGGTCGCCGCCCGCTCATAAGGCAGAGATTTGGTAATGGTATAGCGCGGCCCGCAGTGGGTGCAGTTGGTAAAGGCATAACGCCAGCGCCGGCTGAGCGGATCGAATATTTCATCAAGGCAGGCCGGGCAAGGGGACAGATCGGCACCAATATTGGCCCCTTTACCGCTGTGACGGCTGGCCAGAATAACAAAACCAGCGTCCTGCTGCGGATCACGCCACTCATGGTGCAAGGCACGGATCTGCGCCGGAAACGGAATCTGCCACAACAGGCCAATCAGCTGATCCAGCCCGGCCACGTCTCCTTCGGCCTCAATTCTCACCCCTTCCCCGGTATTGCAAACCCAGCCGGAAAGCCCCAGCCCGGTGGCAATGCGCCAGACAGCCGGCCGAAACCCCACGCCCTGAACAATGCCTTCCACCCGGATAACCAGCCGCCGTTTCATAGCGCTGGCTTCTGGATGCGGTAACGACTGACCACCTCAGGTAAATGGCTGCGAATCCAGTCCAGCCATTCAGCCATTCCTTCGCCGCTTTTAGCCGATATATGGATAATTTGGATATCCGGATTCACCCGGCGGGCAAAAGCTTCGGCCTCTTCCACATTGAAATCCAGATAGGGCAGCAAATCGCATTTATTCAGCAGCATCAGGCTGGCGGCCTGAAACATATCGGGATATTTAAGCGGTTTGTCTTCGCCTTCTGTTACCGACAGCACCACCACCTTGGCCGCTTCGCCCAGATCAAAGGCCGCCGGACAAACCAGATTGCCCACATTTTCAATCAGCAGCAGCCCGCCTTGCGGCAAAGTCAGCTGAGTTAAAGCGTCCCGGATCATCCTGGCATCCAGATGACAGCCCTTGCCGGTATTAATCTGCCAGGCCGGCGCGCCGGTAGCAGCAATCCTTTCACTGTCCAGCGAGGTTTGCTGATCGCCCTCAATCACCGCCAGCGGTAATTGCCCTTGCAAGGCCTGGATGGTCGCCACCAGCAGCGTGGTTTTGCCGGAGCCCGGGCTGGAAACTAAATTCAGGGCCAGCGTGCCATGCTCCGCAAACCGTTGCCGCAACAAGGCCGCGTCTTTATCGTTAGCAGCCAGAATTGCGGTTTCCAGACTCACCCGCTCCAAAGCCTTGCGCGGAGCCAGCGGGCCAAGCCCACAACCACAGGTGGTACACATCTCACACCCCCCAGAGCAAAACCAGCCCGGCCAGAGTCAGCCCCATGGCACTGAACGCCGATAGCTTCTGATGCACGCGCCGGCTGCCATAGTGCAACCAGACAAAGCCTCCACCATGCAGCAAGGCCGATGCCAGGATTAAGCCCGACATAAATGGCAGTAATCCGCTGGTGGCCGGCATTTCCAGACCATGCACCAGACCATGCAAGACGCCGCTGCACAGCACAATGCCGCAGATCACTGAAAAAAGAAGCCGGGAAGAAAACAGCAGCGTCACACCCAGCAGAGCCACGGAAGCGGCGACCAGATATTCAACAGAAGAAATGATTTGAAACAGGCTGCCCAGCCAGACACCAGACAGTAAACCCAGTAAAAACAGCGCCGGCAAAGCCAGCCCCCGTCGTAATGACAAAATACTGGCCGCCAGCATGCCCACCGCCAGCATAGCCAGCAAATGATCGGCCCCCAGCCAGGGATGGCTGAAGCCATTTAAAAAACTGATACTGTGACCCTGAGGATGAGCCTGAGCCCATAATGGCCACAAACCCGCCAGCAATAAGACTTTGCCCCGCATTTTGCTACCCCCTGCAGCCCTCAATGGCTGCGACAGTCATTGAAGTACCGGCCAGCATGCGGTGACGAAAGCTGCCGCAGGCCGGACACGGATCATAGAGGGTAGTCATAGGAAAAACGGAGCCACAACTGCTGCAACGACCTTCGGCAGGCTCACTGTCCAGATGCAGTACTGCGCCGGCAAAACGACTGTCTGTCAGCGCACATTCCAGCGCAAACTGCAGCGCACCGGTATCCACACTGGCCAGCGTGCCAATACGCAAATAAATGGCCGTAACGGAACTCAGCCCATGGCTGTCGGTACCGATAATGGCCAGGATCTGTTCAGCCAGCGCGGCTTCATGCATAGAGGCATCCTGATTACCCTTGCCTATGCACTATGGGTAATCACAGACTTTGATGCCAGTGACATTTTTAATTGTGGTTTTCTTGCACAGGCTTGCCATTAAATATGGCAAGCCACCGTGCTAAGGTGCGCAGAGCTGCGCACCCTTATTTACAAGACATAACGCGCCAGATCTTCATCTGCAGCAATACCGCCTAATTTGCTGCTGACAAATTCAGCATCGATCTCAATTTTGCCGGTTTTGGCATCAAAAGAGATTTCTTCCAGCAAGCGCTCCATCACCGTATACAGGCGACGGGCACCGATATTTTCGGTGCTTTCATTCACCTGCCAGGCAATTTCCGCCATCCGCTTCACCCCGCTGTCGGTGAAGTCTAACTCCACGCCTTCGGTGGCCAGCAGCGCCTGATATTGCTTCACAAGGCAAGCATCGGTGCCGGTCAGAATGCTGGCAAAATCGTCAACGGTCAGAGAGTTAAGCTCAACCCGGATCGGGAAGCGCCCTTGTAATTCCGGAATCAGGTCCGAAGGTTTCGCCAGATGAAATGCACCGCTGGCAATAAACAGAATATGGTCGGTTTTAACCATGCCATATTTAGTGGTCACCGTAGTACCTTCTACCAGCGGCAATAAATCGCGCTGCACGCCCTGACGGCTGACTTCACCGCTGCCGGTTTCGGCGCGGCTGGTCACCTTATCGATTTCATCGATAAACACAATGCCGTTTTGCTCAACCGCAAACAGCGCTTCGGTCTTGGCGTCTTCTTCATTCACCAATTTAGCGGCTTCTTCTTCGGTCAGCAGCTTCATGGCCTCGGAAACCTTCAGCTTCTGGGCTTTCTTTTTATCTGAGAATGCCCCTTTAAACATTTGCTGAATCTGGCTGGAAAAATCTTCCATTCCCGGCGGGCTCATCACTTCCATGGTGGGTACGGCGGCGGCGACTTCAATCTCGATTTCTTTATCGTCAAACTTACCTTCACGCAGCATTTTGCGGAATTTTTGCCGGGTATCGGCACCATCGCTGCCACCGGGCGGCAATAACACATCCAGCACGCGCTCTTCGGCGGCATCGGTTGCGCGGACACGATTACGGCTGATGGCCTTATCCCGCACCTGTTTAACGGCGACTTCAACCAGGTCGCGGATAATGCTGTCCACATCTTTACCGACATAACCCACTTCAGTAAATTTGGTCGCTTCTACCTTGATAAAGGGAGCGTCAGATAATTTGGCCAGCCGGCGGGCAATCTCAGTTTTACCCACCCCGGTTGGCCCGATCATTAAAATATTCTTAGGTGTAATTTCGTTACGCAATGGTTCGGCGACCTGCTGTCTGCGCCACCGGTTGCGCAATGCAATCGCCACGGCCTTTTTGGCTGCAGCCTGACCAACGATATGCTTATCCAGTTCGTGAACAATTTCCCGCGGAGTCATTTGGCTCATGATCAATCCTTAACAATATATAACTGGCAGATGGCGGCTAAGACGCTAAATTTAAAGCCTGAATATGGATATTTCACTACTTTTCCCATCCTGCACTGTTGTATCCGCTTGCAATAAGACAGATAACGCAGGGGAATTCACTACAAAACATAGGATAAGTTCTACACTAAACAGATATGGGCCTTACGCAGAGAGAAATATGACTAACATTTCAGATGACGACTGGCTGGATGACGACAGCACAGATGAATCGGCTGATGATGAAGGTAAAACCAAATACTGGACCATCTTAGTCGTCGATGATGAACCTGACATTCATCATGTCACACGGCTTGCACTGGCTAATATTGAATTTCTTGGACGACCGCTGGAAATCTTGTCCTGCTATTCCGGAGCGGAAAGCCTGGAGCTGCTGCGCTCCCGCAATGATATTGCGCTGGTCTTACTTGATGTGGTGATGGAAGAAGAAGATTCGGGCTTAAAAGTAGCCCATGCCATCCGCGATACGCTGGGCAATCACCAGATCCGGATTATTTTGCGCACCGGCCAGCCAGGCATTGCTCCCGAGCGGCATGTGATCGAAAGCTATGATATTAATGATTACAAAGCAAAAACAGAGCTGACCCGCGATAAACTTTATACCGCCATTCTGGGCACATTGCGCTCTTACAAAGACATTATGATGCTGGAACATCAGCGGCAAATGCTGGCCGCCAACCGACGCGGTTTAATTAAAGTAATAGAAGCTTCGGCCAGTATTTTTAAACAACAATCTATTCAGCAATTTGCTCAGGGCGTGCTGGAGCAATTGCAATCTCTGCTGTTTTTTGAACAAGAAGCGCTCTATATCGTGGTACAGGGCGGTATGGCGGCCTTATCGCAGGATGATGGAATTCAAGTGATGTATGCCACCGGCGGCTATCAGCAGCTATGCGGTAAAAAACTCGAATTCTCTGAATTGTCGCAATTTGATGCCTCAATTAAGCAGGCAATGCAGCAGGAATTAAGTATTTATGCAGCAGATCATTTTATAGGCTTTTTTCATACGGAACGCGGCCCGGTCAATTTGCTGATTATCGACGGCCCGGTGGCACTGTCTAATCCGGATAAAGAGCTGATTGAATTATTCTGCAAAAACGTCAGTATCGCTTTTGAAAATCTGATGATGAATCAGGAAATAAAAGCCTTGCGTGGCACAGAATAAGCCTTATTGATCTGCTTAAAAAACAGGCATCTTCCGGTTTTTCTGATGATTCCGGAAGATGTCTTATGCACTTATT
>JBOFGM010000003.1:0-1601 GCA_051649105.1 Iodobacter sp.
AGATCGGTAGCAGTCTTAAGCGCTGAGGCTCTGCATCAGGGAAAATCCTGTTGCTTTACCCGACAAAAGCTTTCAAAATAATTACGCTAAAATAAATTAATGTGTTTTTAAAACATCGCTCATCATTTTTAAGCACACAGCCATACTGAATCACGCTGGCACCAGGTCAGAATTTAAATCCATAAAAACAATCTATTCGTCATGCAGATCGGGCTGAGACAATGAAAAAAAGCACCTCCACCCTGCTGTTAAAGGCATTTAACCTGCTCTGTATTGTCATTGCCTTGTTTAAACTAAATGATGCGATCAAAACATCAGACTGGGCCGCCAGCGCCCATTTTATGGCTGTATGAATCAAATACCCGTCAGAATAAATCAGGGGGCAATCGCAATACCAAAACCTAATATATTTTGCCGCTGGTTATAATCAAGCAGATTATCGCCATAGCCACTAAAGACCTGCACATAGCCTTTTAAATTGCCAGACAATGGAAACATCCAGTCCAGCTGCACCGCGCCTTTACCCGAATGGAAATTTTGCCGCATCAGGGCGCTTAACTGCTGCCCGGAGGCAAACCGGTAGCGGGCAGTGATATCGCCATGACCCATAAAATCCTGTAAATCCGGATTATCATCGGAGCCATCCTGCTCTTTAAACCGATACCAAGGGCGCACTTCCAGCGAGAAATTACCTTTTTCCAAACCGAAATCAGCATAGACACGATTCCAGCTGCGCGATAATGGATTACTGCGGCCATTAGACTGGTGTACTAAACCCAGATTTAAAAAACGCCATTTAATTATTCCTAAATCCAGATCGGTCCGGATAGATATAATCCCTTCCGGTTCATAATTGGTTTCACGAAATGGCGCAGAATAATCATGGTTATAGAGTTGCCAATAACTTTTTTGGGTATAGGCCAGCCACAGATCCACCCGGTCGGAAAAAACACTTTCCAGCGCTTTTACTTTAAAACTTAATTGAAATTTAGCTTCTGCATCATTAACCGCATCTAATCCCGTGGCTAATGGAACTTGCCCCCCGGATGATGCCGATGAGCTGGGATGCTGATTACGGTGATCGCTATAACTGAGCGGCAGAAAATAATTCGTTTTATAAGTACGCAGGGCAAAAGTGCCTTTCTTCTGATCCAGCTCCCATTGATCGCCCAAGTCAGAAGGCTCAGATTCATTAATATCGGCAACGGGTGAAGGACGAGGCGCAGTGCTTGATTTTTCGGCAATGACTGCATTGGCCTCTGGCGCCGTTGCGGTAACATGAAGGTCATAACAGGCCAGCCTGGCGTTGGCATCTGCTATGGATTTGCATTGCTGCAAAGATCCAACATCTGCAGCGCCCTGTGCGGCGGCGGCTGCAAAGCCAAAAAACAATATATTTGAATACTGCATCAACGACTTCCCTTAATTCAATCGACTGCATTAAATAGCGGCTAACGATGGAAGATACACTTAAATCAGAACAAAAAAATAATAACACACCCATTATGCCGTTTGATTAATTCAGTGTAATTCCTTACATGCAGGCAGAATTCAGCCCATATAATTACTTTAAGACTCCAGAAAAGATCAGTATTTAATTA
>JBOFGM010000004.1:0-2522 GCA_051649105.1 Iodobacter sp.
TGTAATGATTTATTATTTTGTCATGGTATTGATTAAGAAATATGCCTGGCATTAAAGGATATTTAGTAAGTGAAAGATTTTAATTATATTCTTCTATGCCGCCATGCAGTCTGCCAATGGCGAGCCGGGCAAAGAGTTCACTGGCCGGTTTGCATATAAAGGCATGTTGTGCGCAAACAACTCATTAAGTATTTGGGTCGAGTTTTTTTTTGAACGGGAGTACGCTGCGCATTAATTGTCATTGTCATAAAACCATAAATTAAATATGTAATTTCAGGCGTTTTATTTAATTTCTGATCTGTCAGTTCAGATGACTTTTCCTGTGGTGGAGCAGAGAGCCGTTTTTTTTGCGTTTAAGACGTTATTGTTTTAGCGGCAGTCTTTGATTGATTTCAATTTTATATCTGATGCGGTTATTCGTTTTTTATTGGAATTGATCATGACTTATATGCATATAAACAGCCAGGGGCTCAGTCGCAATGAACAGAACCAGCGACCCTTATTGTCGGATCAAATTATTGTTATTCTGATTTATCTGGTACTGGCGCTGATCACGCAATCCTTAGTTAAAACAATCACCATCTGGCCTTCGGCCGGTGTGGTGATGGCGGCCTTTCTGGTATTTGGCTGGCGTATCTGGCCTGCTATTGCCATTGGCACTTTTCTCAGCATGATTGCCTATTTTATAAATGCAGGTCAGCAGCCTTATTCTGCCGGGCATATAGTGCTGAATCTGGTGATGATCGCCAGTAATATCATTGCAGCGGCCATTGTATTAAAAATGTGCGGCAGGGTAAAAAACCTTGCCACCTCTTTTTCTCAGTTTAAATGGGTTGTGCATCAGTGGATGGTCGCTGTGATTGTCTTCGGTGCCGTCGCGGTGATCCCGGGGCTTTGGGCTTACTGGCTGCTGCCCCAGCCGGAGGCCGGTTATCTTTTTGGTGTGGAAAACTGGGCAATCAGCAATATGATGGGGGCACTGGTGGTGGCCCCTTTTTTAATGGCGCTGTGGCTGGAAGGCGTGGTATTGCCCTCTTTGCGTAAGCTTAAGCCCCATATTTTGGCAAGTCTTGGCCTGCTGATCTTATTTATGGCCATGTTTGGCGCTCAATATTCCTTGTTTTCCGCTCTGGTACGCCAACCTTCTTTTTTATTGCTTCCCTTGTTGTTTGTGGCGTTAACCTGCGGTCAGGTATTTACGTTTTTCTTTCTGGCACAAACCCTTTGTTTACTGTGGATGGGAACCAGTGCCGGTTATGGCCCGTTTGTTTCATCCGATGGCGAGATCTCTTATGCCTCCTTGCAAGCCTTTATTGGTTTTGCAGCCACCGTGGTGCTGATTGTGCAATCCTTATTGTCGGAAATGCACAGCCTGCGGGAGCAATGGGCGGAAGAGCGGCGGCAAATTAATCGCCAGCTGGAGCAAAAAGTGGCTGAGCGCACCCGTGCGCTGGCCGATGTGAATTGCCGGCTGGAGGCCTTAAGTATTACCGATGCACTGACCGGATTATCCAACCGGCGGCACTTTGATGCGGTCCTTGCGCAGGAGTGGACCCGGGCGACCCGGCTGGCGCAGCCACTGGCGCTGGGAATGATCGATATTGACCGTTTTAAAGAATATAACGATCACTATGGGCATCAGGCCGGGGATATCTGCCTGCAGGGCGTGGCCCGGGTGCTGGCCGAACATATTCGCCGGACCGGAGATCTGGTTGCCCGTTATGGGGGGGAGGAATTTGTCTTTATTGCACCCGCTACCGATGGTGTCAGCGCAGCAGGCATGGCCAAGACCGTGTGTGATGCCTTATATGCCCTGCAATTGCCCCATAAAGCTTCTGCTCTGGGTTGTGTGACGATCAGTATTGGTGTTGCATCCATGCTGCCTGAGGATGGCGAATTTGCCAGTATGCTGCTGGCGCGTGCTGATAAGGCGCTATACCGGGCTAAAGATGCCGGCAGAAATCAAGTGGTGCTGGATCAGCCGGCTGATTGCCGGGCGGGCCGCGGTTGAACTGCTGCTGTTAAAGCCCCGGCTGGTTGCTCAGCCGGGGAATAATCAGCGACGGGCGAGGGCGGCCAGTTTGCCGGCGGTGGTGCCGGCATTGATTCCCGGATTGTTCCAGTATTCAAAGACCACTTCAATCCATGCTTTTTTCAGGTCATCCTGCACGGCCATATTATGGGCCCAGGAAGGAACCAGCGTATTTTTGCCGGAAGCCTGAGTAAAGTCCTGAGCCGAAGCACGGCCATAGGTATCCAGCTTTTGTGTATCAATATCGGTACGGGCCGGAATGCTGCCTTTGTGCTTGTTATAAGCAATTTGCACTTCAGGCGTCATCAAGAGGCTGGCAAAGTCATTCTGCGCCTTCAGCCGGGCCGGATCATCCTGGCGGAAAAAGGTCAGCGTATCGGCGGCAAAGCTGTATTCCCCATTTTGAGTGGGCGCTGCCCAGAATAAATAATCGGTATTGGGTTGTTTATTGGCGGTATCAAACTAACCCTTCACCCAGTCGCCCATCAGT
>JBOFGM010000005.1:0-3783 GCA_051649105.1 Iodobacter sp.
CTTCGCTTCATCGCTCATATTCAGAGCAATAATCAGCGGAGCACCCAAGGCTTTCAGCTGTAAAGCCAGCACCAGCTGCCGGTCCAGTTGCGTGGCATTGAGCACCAGCAAAATGGCATCCAGTGAAGTGCTATTCAGAAATTCCTGAGTAACACGCTCGTCCTCGGCACCGCCGGTTAAATCATAGATACCGGGCAGATCCACCATCTGCACCATCGAGCTGCCCAGCAAAATACGGCTGGAAGCCAGCGCTACGGTCAGCCCCGGCCAATTGGCCGTACGGGCCGTTCCACCTGTAATGCGGTTAAATAAAGTCGATTTTCCGGTATTAGGCATGCCTACTAATGCAACACGCTTCATGCAGCCACCACACTAAAATCCTCCAGACCAGAAAAAGTGGCGGGCAAAATGTGGACCACAATATGCCGGGCATCATCCCGGCGCAGCATAAACTCGGTACTGGCAACCCTTAGCTGCAGCGGCCCGCCCAGACAAGCGCGGCGAATGACTTCGATATCCCGGTGGATATGTAAACCCAGCGCAGCCAGGCGCTGAGTCAGGTCAGCTGGCAGCTGCGTTGAAATAATACGGGCAGGGGTATTAAGAGGAAGCTCGGATAGGTTCATGGTGTCGACAATGAGAACGGTTTTTGCTAACTTCATAATCTACCTTACGTTCCGGATAGTCAATGTTACTGACCATATTTTCTAAGCTGCGTCCGGCATAACCCGGATACCTGTCTTTATCCCGAAAAAAAAGCCATGCAAATTGCATGGCTTCAGATAAAACGAGAAAAATAACAATCCCGTCAATTACTTACGATTAATGGCACGCCAGCCAATATCACTGCGATATTGCGCCCCGGCAAAAGAAACGCCGGCCAGAATCTGATAGGCCCGTTTCTGTGCCATTTTAAAACTGTCACCAAACGCAGTCACACAAAGCACCCGGCCGCCAGAGGTCACGGCTTCGCCCTGGGCATTCAGTGTTGTACCCGCATGGAAAACATGGCCGTCTTCTAAGGCAACCGTTGGCAGACCACTGATCAGGTCCCCTGCGCGCGGAGTATCCGGATAATTAGCCGCAGCCATGACCACACCCATCGCCACACGGCGATCCCACTCGGCTTCCACCTGATCCAGCGTACCGTTCACGCCATGTTCCAGCAGCGTGACAAAATCGCTTTTCAGACGCAGCATAATCGGCTGGGTTTCAGGGTCACCAAAACGGCAGTTATATTCAATTACTTTAGGATTGCCCAAAGCATCAATCATTAAGCCGGCATACAGAAAACCCGTGAAAATAGTGCCGTCTTTGGCCATGCCCTGTACGGTTGGCAAAATCACTTCGCGCATCACGCGGGCATGCACATCCGGTGTGACCACGGGAGCCGGGCTGTAAGCGCCCATCCCGCCGGTATTCGGGCCTTCATCGCCATCGAGCAGACGTTTATGATCCTGACTGGATGCCATAGCCAGTACGTTTTTACCATCCACCATCACAATAAAGCTGGCTTCTTCACCCAGCAGGCACTCTTCAATCACCACACGGGCGCCGGCATCGCCAAACTTATTATCTGACAGCATCGAGTCAACAGCGTCATGCGCTTCATCCAGCGTCATCGCCACAACCACGCCTTTACCTGCGGCAAGACCATCGGCCTTGATCACAATCGGCGCGCCCTGCTGCCGGATATACTCATGAGCTTCACCGGCATCGGCAAACGTCTGGTACGCCGCGGTAGGAATGCCATGGCGCAGCATAAAGGCTTTAGCAAAATCTTTAGACCATTCCAGCTGTGCTGCTGCGCGGGTCGGGCCAAAAACTTTCAGATCTGCGGCGCGAAAAGCATCAACCAGACCTTGTGATAATGGCGCTTCCGGGCCGACCACGGTAATGGCGATATTTTCTGCCTTAGCAAACCGGATCAGCTCATCAGTAGCTGTGATATCCACATTAATCAGGTCTTTTTCTAAAGCCGTACCTGCATTACCCGGAGCCACAAATACTTTACCCACCCGTTGCGACTGAGCAATTTTCCAGGCCAGGGCATGTTCACGACCGCCCGAACCAATCACCAAAATATTCATTACTGTTTTTCCTGTTAATCGAATTCGTAGCGGCCAAAGACATAAGCCACATTGCCATTATTAAGCTGGCCGTTTAAACGGGGAATAAAAGTACCGATCAGGGATGCTTTACCGTAGCGAATCGAAGCCACTGGCAAAGGAGCCGGAAAAGGAATACCGCCGATGACATCCTGACGGGAAATCAGCTGCAAAGACATACCCAGCCCGGCGGATAAATCGCCAATCACAGGCCAGTACCAGAGCCGCATATAACCCACTTGCAGCTGTGGCTGATTATGGGAATCGGCAAAAATCATGCCGTAAATCAAGTCCTGATTATTATTGTCATCAATCAGATGCTTACCCACACCCAAGCCATAGGCAAACTCCTGAAACTCATCTACTTTTTCAGCAGTATACGTAGAACGGTCATGCCAGGAATAACCAGAAACTAATAAATCATTTTTACCTTCTCTGTTTACCCGCTCAATCAACTGACAGGATTGAGTGGCCCAGTCCCACATATTGGAGCAATCCATGGCAGAAGCAGGCAAGGCAACCAACAGACAAAGCACGGCAAACAGTTTTTTCATTTTTTTGACCAAAATTTTAACACCAGTAGCAAAATCTAATTAACAACAAGCAGTTAAGCCATTATCTGTCGGATCTGGTTCAACAGAACATAGACGGAACTGCGTATACAACGGTAATGCCAGGCACAGATGCAACAAGCGGGGAATCTCTCCCCGCCCGCTCTTTCAGATCTTCAGTATAGGCGAAGGATTAGTGGCGGAAATGACGAATTCCGGTCACCACCATCGCAATACCATGCTCATCAGCAGCAGCAATCACTTCATCATCCCGCACCGAACCACCCGGCTGGATAATAGCGGCCACGCCGTTTTCGGCAATCACATCCACACCATCACGGAACGGGAAGAAGGCATCCGAGGCAGCAACCGAACCACGTAAATTCAGGCCGGCACTTTTTGCCTTAATCGCCGCAATTTTAGTGGAATCCACGCGGCTCATCTGACCGGCACCCACACCCAGCGTCTGACCATTACCGCAGAACACAATGGCATTGGACTTCACAAACTTAGCCACATTCCAGGCAAATAATAAATCGTTCAGCTGCGCTTCAGTAGGCTGAATTTTAGTCACAACTTTCAGATCATTCAGTGTCAGGATATGCGAATCAGGGGTTTGAACCAGTAAGCCACCGCCGACCCGTTTCACATCAAAACGGTTACCGCCTTGCTCAACCGGCACTTCCAGCACACGGACATTTTGCTTCTTAGCCAGTAAAGCCAGCGCTTCCGGGGTATAAGACGGTGCAATCAACACTTCCATAAACTGCTTGGAAACGGCTTCAGCGGTATCCACATCCACAGTCTGGTTAAAAGCAATAATGCCGCCAAAGGCACTGGTGGTATCGGTGGCAAAGGCCAGACGATAAGCAGAATAGCTGTCCGCGCCAACGGCCACACCACAAGGGTTGGCATGCTTCACAATCACGCAGGCCGGGGCAGAAAACTGCTTAACACATTCCCAGGCGGCATCAGAATCGGCCACATTGTTATATGAAAGCTCTTTGCCCTGTAACTGCTTATAAGCAGCAAGGCTGCCCATCGCCGGATCAATATCACGGTAGAAAGCAGCGCTTTGATGCGGATTTTCGCCATAACGCATATCTTGCACTTTAACGAACTGC
>JBOFGM010000006.1:0-9108 GCA_051649105.1 Iodobacter sp.
CAGCCAGGTTTGGCCCGGTTGCATACGGGCATTGGCCGGCGCACGGGTTTGCACCCCAATCAGCACATCGTCCGGCACAACCGATCCGTCCGGCACATAGGCACCGTTACCGATAAAGCTGCGGTTACCAATCACCGTCGGGCGCAAGGTCATCCAGCCGCGGTCAATTTCTTCATCACCCAGCATCACAGCATCGGCAATAAAGCTGTCTTCACCCAGCGTCAGCAGATCGGGCACCACACCAATGGCATTGGAGATTTCTGTGCCCCGCCCTACTTTTGCCCCCAGCAGGCGATACCACCAGCCGGCATACACCGAGGCATACAGGCCATGCAGAATATTTAAACTGGATTCCTGAATCTGATTGGTCAGCCAGCGGCGGTAATACATCACGCCAAAAATCGGCCAGCGGCCCAGCGGGTTTTTAGGCAGCAGCAACCAGCGTACGGCCGATGAGCCCAGCAGGGTCAGCACAATCAGCACCGCACTGGCTGGCAGCGCCAGCATTAAATAAAACATAAAGGCTTCGGGCAGGGCCACGCCCTGCTCGGTCAGATCAAACCAATGCGCATCCAGCCAGTCGATCAGCAAAAAGCTGGGGAAAACCGGCACAAAAAACAGCACCGCCACCATGGCCGATCCGCCGGCATAAGCCAGACCATTTAAGGTGCGCAAAGCAGGATTACGCTTGCGCCGCTCCGGCACCACCGGCACCACCACATCCATTTTTCTGGCCGGGGACCCGCTCCAGGTTTCAGCTGCGGCAATTTTCTGGCCGCGGGATAAGGCCGACAAACCTTCCAGCCGGCCCAGTTCTGCCACGCTGGTATCCGATTGCAATACGGTATAAGAGCCAATATAAGCATCTTTACCCACTACAATCGGGCCGACTTCCCAGTGATCGCCATCCACATGGAAGTTTTCAAAATAAACCGAAGCACCAATACTGGCACCGTCTTCAATGGTCAGCAGATCGTAAGCACGCACACTGATCGCTGCCAGCGCCACATTTTTACCGACAGAAACACCCAAAGCGCGCAGATACAAGGATTGCAAAGGCGAACCGGTTAAAAAATACAGCGGGGTCACGTCAATCAGCCGGTCGGCCAGCCACCAGCGGAAATAGGTCAGCCCATACAGGCGATAGCGCCCGGCTTTCAGCCGCCCCAGCACCAGCCATTTACCGGCAATGGCCACCGCAAAACTAAACAACAGGCTGGCCAGATACACCAGAATGGAGGCCCCCACCGCAAAGACCAGGCTGTCCCCTTCATCACCGGTCATAAAGTGATAGGTAAAGAACGGTGCCAGCCACAGCAACATGCGCAGCCCGATTAAAAACGGCAGCATCGCCAGCTGGGCCGTACCACAGACCAGACGACGAAGCGGCGGCACTCTGCGGATCGGTGCCGCTTCAGTCAGCTCAGGCTGGCTGAGAGAGAGCACATCCAGCCGGGATGCAATGGCTTGTAAGGTGCGGCTTTGGTAAATTTCCTGCACCGTCATCCCGCCATAAGCCGGGTTGCGGCGCAACATGGAAACCAGACGCGCAGCCAAGAGCGAATGCCCGCCAAGGCCGGCAAAGAAATCATCCACCAGCCGCAATGGCTGGCCGGGGAATAACACGGCCAAAGCCTCAAACAGTGCTTTTTCTGCGTCGCTGACCGGCTCATCGCTTTCCAGATTTTTGCCAGAAGGTAAAACCAGCTCACGCACTTTTAAGGTTTTGCGGTCAATTTTGCCTGAAGTCAGCCGTGGCAATTCCGGCATAAATTCAAATAAGGCAGGAATCATATAGGGCGGCAAACGGCGTTTCAGCTCTGCCCTTAAGGTGGCTGCTTCAACGTTTTTGCCCTGCTCCGGCACCACAAAGGCCACCAGCTGATCGATGCCCGATAAGGGGCGCAATAAAACAGCGGCCGTGCCCACGCCGGCAATCTGGCATAAAGAGGCTTCAATTTCGCCCAGCTCCACCCGAAAACCGCGCACTTTCACCTGATCATCGGTACGGCCCAGGCATTGTACCTGGCCCTTTTCATCAATCCGGGCCAAGTCCCCGGTGCGGTAAAGCCGCACTTCATGGGGAATATCGGAATAGGCATTGGGCAGAAATTTTTCTGCCGTCAGATCAGGGCGGCCCAGATAACCATCGGCCACCCCTGGCCCGATAATGCAAAGCTCGCCCGTTTCACCCTGGGGCAACAAGCGGCCGTCTTCAGAGCGCACCAGCAGACCATAATTAGGCAAAGGCGTGCCGATCGTGACCGGCTCGCCCCGGCGTAACTGAGCCAGGCTGGCCGATACCGTGCATTCGGTGGGGCCATAGGTATTAAATACCTGGCGCTCTGGCGTTGCCCAGCGCTCCACCAGTGATTCCGGGCACATTTCGCCGCCCAGATTAATAATGCGTAAACCAGGTACTTCCTGACCAAACAAGGCCAGCAAAGTAGGCACGGCATGCAGTACGGTGATCTTTTCGCGGTGTAAAACGGCCGGTAAGGCATCCGGGTCACCGGTCAGAATTTTAGGTGCCAGCCAAAGCGACGCCCCCACCAGATAGCTGATCCAGATTTCTTCAAAAGACATATCAAAGGCCACAGAAAAGCCCTGATACACCTTATCGCCCTGATGAATGCCCAGCACATGATTTTCACTGCGTAAAAAGTGGCAAATACTGCCCTGGCTGATAGGCACGCCCTTGGGCTTGCCGGTAGAACCAGAGGTATAGATTACATAAGCGGGATGGGTGGGTAATAAACCTTCCCGTAGCAGTAAATCGCCCGTCAGCGGCTCAGATAATGCAGCAGCCGTCAGCACCGGCACACCGGCGTCCTGCAATTCACTATCGGCCACCAGCACCACGGCGGCGGCATCTTCCAGGCAAACCTGCATCCGCTCAACCGGCGTATCGGCTTCAAACGGCAGCCAGGCCGCTCCGGCCTTGGCAATCGCCGCCTGCATAATCAAGAGCTCAGCGCCGCGCGGCAGGCAAAGCCCCACAATCTGCCCGGGCTTCACACCAAAGCGAAGCAAATGATGAGCCGCCAGATCGGCACGCTGGTTCAGCTCACGGTAACTGATCACCTCATCCTGCCAATAAATAGCCGGCTGATCAGGAATACGCAGCGCTGTGCTTTCAAGTAAATCAGCCAGCGTTTCGGCACGCAAAAGTTCAGGAAGATAAGGACCGCGAAGAATCATAGTAAGAGCTTGACTGGGCAACACAGGAGAAGTGAATTCTAACCAATTATTGAATGCTGTATATTTAAATATCGCAAGCTAATACAAAATAGCAAAATACACGCTGATTAAATCGTCCTGGCCGGATTTTTTAACCAGGTTTACGGTGCAACAACAAGATTCACACCTGCGCGGGAATAACAGCTG
Organism: Iodobacter sp.; assembly: GCA_051649105.1. GTDB lineage: Bacteria > Pseudomonadota > Gammaproteobacteria > Burkholderiales > Chitinibacteraceae > Iodobacter. The sequence goes on from JBOFGM010000006.1 coordinate 3,388, forward strand.
AGAATCAATCAGCGAATAAGGAAAAGGTTATTTTCTGCAACAAAATCCATTTTTTGTAAGAAAACTCTTAAGATTAATACGTTTTACTTATATGGCATATTGCAAGCCGGTGTACTGCAACTTCCGGACTGGCTTTTAAGACAAATTTAATCACAGACCACGGTGCCGGCTGCGGCCCGTTTAAAGGAATAAAATGACCGAAAAAGAAAAAATGCTGGCTGGGGAGATTTATGCTGCCGGCGATAAAGAGCTGGTTAAAATGCGCAAAGCCACACGCTTATTAACCGAAAAATTTAATCGCACATCAATTGTTCAATTAAAAAAAAGAACTCAGCTGCTGAAAAAATTATTAGGCTCCTGCACCAAGAATATTTATATTGAGCCCACCTTTAATTGCGATTACGGCAGCAATATTTATGCCGGGGATAATTTCTATGCCAATTATGGCCTGGTGATATTAGATGTGGCCGAAGTGCGTATTGGTAAAAACTGTTTTATTGCCCCACAAGTCGGCATTTACACCGCCACGCATCCGCTGAAAGCCAGTGAGCGTAATAGTGGTATTGAATACGCCAAACCCATTACCATTGGCGATAATTGCTGGATTGGCGGCCATGCCACCATTAATCCCGGCGTCACCCTGGGCGACAATGTCGTTGTGGCTTCCGGTGCGGTGGTCACCAAATCATTTGGCGATAATGTGGTGATTGGCGGCAATCCGGCCAAAATCATTAAAACCATTGATCAGTCCTGAAATACCCCATAAACCCGGCCGCAAATTGAATACGCCAGCCACCGCCACGCGACTATAATCGGCGGCAAAACCTTTGCTTCAGGATGATATGAATCTTCGCCCATTAAATCTGTTCGATATGCCGCTGGCCGGGCCTCATATGATTGAGGCCAGTGCAGGCACAGGTAAAACCTGGACCATTACCGGTTTATATACCCGGCTGGTGATTGAACATGGCTTAAAAGTGCCGGAGATTCTGGTGGTCACCTTTACCGAGGCGGCCACGGCAGAACTCAGAGACCGGATTCGCGGCCGGCTGGCCGAAGTATTGGAATCCTTTGAGGGCGAAGAGGCGCTGGATCCTTTTTGCCAGACCCTGCTGGATCAGCATGGCGAGCGGCGCACCGAAGTGATGCGCCGTTTACAAAGAGCCATTGCCAGCCTCGATGAAGCGGCGATCCATACCATTCACGCATTTTGCCAGCGGGTGCTGGTGCAATCGGCCTTTGAAAGCGGTGCCGATTTTGGGATGGAAATTCTGAGTGATACCGGCCCAGTACTGGATGAAATTGCAGCTGACTTCTGGCGCGAGCAAGTCTATCCGGCCGATGCCGCATGGACCGAATATCTGCTAAAAACCGGTGCCAGCCCGGCAGAATGGCTGCGGGTGGTCTACGGGCATCTGGGCCAGCCCTTACTTAAAACCGTGCATTTGGGCTCGCCTGCCGATACCACCGCGCTTTCAGCTGAAATGCCGGAAGCACTGGCGGCATATCGTCAGCTATGGAGCGCCCATTCGGCAGCCATTCGCACGCTGCTGCTGGAGATGTCCAACAGCAAAGCCCTTAAGCAAACCAGCTATAAGCCGGAGCAACTGGAAAAACTATTTCAGCTGACCGATGACCATATCCAGAGCAATTGCGGCTGGCAGGATATCGACAGCAAAGAGCTGGTCAAGCTGGGCACCAGTAAGCTGGAAAGCGGCACCGCCAAAGGCAAAGAGCCGCCTCAGCATGCTTTTTTTTCGGCGGCAGAAAAGCTGGCCGGGCTGATTGGCGCGCTGACCGAGGCCTGCCAAAGCCGGCAGATTCAGGCGCTGGCCGAGCTGCGCCGCCGCTGCGATCAGGAACTCCCGGAGCGCTTAGCCAAACGGCAACAGCTTTCCTTTAATGATTTATTACTGCGGGTCTGGCAGGGCTTAACCGCCGAAGGCGGAGAACGGCTGGCCATGGCCATGCGCCGGCGCTATAAAGCCGCGCTGATTGATGAATTTCAGGATACCGATGGTATTCAGTACGATATTTTCTCCCGCGTCTTTGCCGATGGCACCATACCGCTATTTTTGGTGGGCGACCCTAAGCAGGCGATTTATAGTTTTCGCGGTGCCGATATCCATGCCTATCACCAGGCCGAGCAGCTGGTCACGGCCAAAGAAAGCCTGGACACCAATCAGCGCTCGGTGCCGGAGCTGGTGGAAGCGGTGAATACCCTGTTTATGCGGCCCGGCGAAGCCTTTGTCGACCCGCACGTCAGTTTCAGCCCGGTACTGGCTGCCGACAAATCCCGCCCACAGCTGCAAATCGACGGGGAAGACACAGCCCCGTTCCGCTTTCAGTTTTTGCCCGAGCCCGAAGAGCTGTCGGCCAAAGAAGTGCAAATCAGCTGGAATAAAGAAGCGGCCAACCCCCTTGCCGCGCAAATCACCGCCGAAGAAATTGAGCGGCTGCTGCGTTTTTCAGAGCAGGGTAAAGCCCGGCTCGCCAGTGGCAAAACCAGCGTGCCCTTATCCGGCGGCGATATGGCGGTGCTGGTGCCGGATCGTTTCCGCGCCAAAACCATGCAAGATGAGCTGACCCGCCTGGGTGTGGCCAGTGTGCTGCGCGTGCGGGACAGCGTTTGGGAATCGCAGGAAGCGACCGAACTCTATACCGTGCTGACCGCCATTGCCGAGCCCGCCAGCCAGGGGCTGGTGCGCGCCGCGCTGATCACCACCTTACTGGGTAACCATGCCGCGGCCCTGCTGAGTCTGGAATTATCCGGCTGGGACCCTATTGCCGATGCCTTTGCCCACTGGAAAAAACTCTGGCAAACCCAGGGCTTTATTCCCATGTTCCGGGACTGGCTGGAATACACCGGGCTGGACGGGCGCAATGTGGCCCAACGCCTGCTGGCCCTGACCGAGGGCGAGCGCCGGCTGACTAATCTGCTGCAACTGGCTGAATTACTGCAGGCGCATAAAGCCACCGGGCTGGAGCAACACCTGGCCTGGTTCAGCCGCCAGAGCCGCACGGCGGGTGACGAAGCCCTGCTCAGGCTGGAAAGCGATGAAGACCGGGTGCGCATTGTTACCCTGCATGCCAGCAAGGGGCTGGAATATCCCATCGTGTTTTGCCCCTTTTTATGGGATGGCCGTCTTCTGGGGCGCCACGCCAGTGCCGTGCGCTATCACACGGACGATACCGCCTGGCTGGATTTAGGCAGCGCAGATTTTGACGAACATAAAAATACCGCCCAGCGTGAAGCCTTTGAAGAAAAACTGCGCCTGCTTTATGTCGGGCTGACCCGCGCGCGCAACCGCTGCTATATGGTCTGGGGCAATGTCGGGCTGAAAGACAGCCGAGGCTACAGCATCAGTGATGGTTTATCGCAGTCGTCCATGGCCTGGTTACTCCACCCGGTGGCGGGTACCCCGGCCGATCCGCTGGAAGCGCAAAAAGAGCATCTTAAAACGTATGACCACCAGACCCTGTTGGGTGACATTCAGGCGCTGTGCAATGACAAACCACAGGTTTTTGCCCTGCATCAGCCCAGTCACGGTGCCCGCACCGGGCTGAAAGGCAATGCGGCCGAAGCGCTGATTTTTAAGCCCTGGGGTGGCAAAAAACTTTATCCCACCTGGCGGGTAGCCAGCTTTTCCGGCATGACCGCGCATAACCGCAACAATGCCGAAGGCCCGGATCATGACGCCACGGTGGCGGTTGCCGCCATCACGGAAGGACGCAGTATTTTTAGTTTTCCGGAACGCGAAGCCGCGGCCACCGTGGCCGGCACCTGTTTACATGCCATTTTGGAAGAATGGGACTGGCTTTCGCCCGATGCCCTGCAAACTGAAGTGGCCAGCCAGCTGGAGCGCCATGGTATTCCGGAGCACTGGCAGGACGTTGTCAGCCAGATGATTCAGGATACGGTGTCCACCCCGCTCGATGGTCAAGCCCTGACACTGGCCAGTATTCCCCCCAAGGCCCGCGTGGCCGAAATGGAATTCACCTATAGCGTGACGCATTGCCATCCGGCGGCACTGATTGCCGCCCTGCAGCATCCGTCTTTGGCACCGGAATTTCGCCAGGCCGCGGCCGGACTGGATTTCTTTCATATCAATGGCTTTTTAAGAGGCTTTATCGATTTAGTATTTGAATCGGCAGGCCGCTATTATGTGCTGGATTATAAAAGCAACTGGCTGGGCAATAATCTGAGTGATTATCAGCCGGAAAAACTGATTCCAGCCATGGCCCAGCACCACTATTATCTGCAATATCTGATTTACAGCGCCGCCGTGCGCCGCTTTTTACGCCAGCGTATTGCTGATTTTAAAGATGAGCAATTTGGCGGTGTTTATTATTTATTTATCCGCGGATTGGGAGAGCAGGATGGCCGGCATGGCGTCTGGTTTAACCGGCCGGAAATGGCCTTACTGGACCAGATTGAAATGGCGCTGATGGGTAAAACACCCCGGCCAGCGGCATCATTTCGCGAATAAATCCGCTATTTATTAAAGCTGATCAGGCTATTTTTCTGCTTTTAAATAAACTTTATTGAATTCATTTTATCACTGAGCCTATGTCTTTATTTAATCAACCTATTGTGATGCTGGACTTTGAAACCACCGGCATCGGCCACAGCGACCGGATCACCGAAGTGGCCGCCCTGCGTATTGTGGACGGGCAAATTGCCGATCGCTTTGTTTCCTTAGTCAATTGCGGGGTCAGAATTCCGGGCTTTATTACTCAGCTGACCGGCATCAGCCAGAGCATGATCAATAGTGCCCCGCCGGCCAGTGAAGTGGTGCCGGCGCTGGTTGAATTTATTGGCACTGACGCCCTGTCGGCCCATAACGCCAGCTTTGATGCCAAATTTTTGCAGGCAGAAAGCGCGCGGGTGCAGATGATCCCAAGGCATAGCGCGGTGATTTGTACTTTAAAATTAGCCCGGCGCTTATTTCCCGGCCAAAGCACCTATAAGCTGGCCAGTTTGGCCACCCAGCTGGGGATTCGTTTTCAGGGCAATGCCCACAGGGCAGAAGCCGATGCCGAAGTCTCCGCTCAATTACTGATTCATATGGGCCGGCATTTAAGTAAAACCTGCCAGATTAATCAGGTGGACCTGGCCCTGCTGGAGCAAATTAACCGCCTGGTTGCCGCCAAAGTGCCTGATTTTTTAAATAAGCAAAAAAACCAGTCGCCCCGCCAAGCCTGATTGACCCCTCCGCCCAACGAGCCCGCCATGCCAGATTTTGCCTTTGAATTAAGCCGCAGTTTTGAACGCCTGTGCGGGCCACAACCGGATGAAGTGAAAAGCATGATTTCCCGGCTTTGCGCGGCGCTGGCGGCCGGGCACAGTTGTATCCGGACCGCACCGCTGGCCAGCCCGCTGATCGGCAGGCCAGGTGAATTTAAACCGCTGACGCAGGATAAAGACCGGCTCTATCTCACCCGCTATTGGTGGTATGAATCCCAGCTGGCAAAAAAACTAAAACAATTAGCCGGGGAGACCCTTCCGGTGGATCTGGAAAAACTCACCCTGCTGCTTGATAAGTTGTTTCCAGCCGGCCCGGTGACGCCTGATTTACAAAAAGCGGCGGCAGCGGCGGCGGTGCTGCAAAAGCTCACCGTGATTTCCGGCGGGCCTGGCACAGGTAAAACCACCACCGTGCTGCGTATTCTGGCCGCCTTACAAATCATGGCGGATAACAGCTTAAATATTAAAATGGC
>JBOFGM010000007.1:0-4061 GCA_051649105.1 Iodobacter sp.
ACCTAAAGCAAAGGTGCGCTGTATGAGTAAAAAAGCCGGTGCCGGATTATTCCGCACCGGCTTTTGCATCTGTGCTTAAGGCGCGGGCTTGCTGTAGCGGCAGGGTAAGCAAATTAGTCTTAAGTGCCTGCAGCACATGTATTTACAGTCGCAATCCGCGACGGGGACTCACTTTCTTTGCTTCGCCAAAGAAAGTAAGCAAAGCGATCCGGGTCGCTCCGCGGTTCCCTCGCGTGTCGGGAGCCAAACGATAAAACAGTTCGTCTCTCTTCGTGCTCGGTGTGCTGAAACGAGATTTTATGCCCCAGCTCAATGAGCGAGGCACAGCATTAATCTGAAACTCACCGATCAATGCAAAGAAAATCAGTTGAAATCCAATTGTAGGGCGCACTTAAAGCGCAGCGTAGTGCGCCATTAGATGTAAAACGGTAAAGCCGGAGAAAAAAACGCTTGGTTTATTACAATAAAAAAAGGGTCTGCCAGCGCAGACCCTTTTCTTTTAACACTCAAGAATTACAATGCTTCTGCCGCGTAATCCGCCAATCTGGAACGCTCGCCACAGGTCAGGGTGATATGGCCTGAATGCTCCCAGTTTTTAAAGCGATCCACCACATAGGTCAGCCCCGAGCTGCCTTCAGTCAGGTAAGGCGTATCAATCTGGCTGATATTGCCCAGACAAACCACCTTGGTGCCAGGGCCCGCGCGGGTAATCAGGGTTTTCATTTGCTTAGGCGTTAAATTCTGCGCCTCGTCGATAATTAAAAATTTCTTTAAAAAGGTGCGGCCCCGCATAAAATTCAGCGATTTCACTTTAATACGTGAGCGAATTAAATCGCGGGTGGCGGCGCGTCCCCAGTCGCCGGCTTCGGCATCGGATTGATTCAGCACATCCAGATTGTCTTCCAGTGCGCCCATCCACGGCATCATCTTTTCTTCTTCGGTGCCGGGCAAAAAGCCAATATCCTCACCAACCGGAACGGTGACCCGCGTCATAATGATTTCGCTGTAAATCTTGGATTCCAGCGTTTGCACCAGGCTCGCAGCCAGTGTCAGCAGCGTTTTACCCGTGCCGGCCTGCCCCAGCAGCGAGACAAAATCCACATCCGGGTTCAGCAGCAGGTTCAGGGCGAAATTTTGCTCGCGATTTCTGGCGGTAATGCCCCAGATGGCGTTTTTCTGATGGCTGTAATCCTTCAGGCTTTCAATCACCGCCGTTTTGCCTTCCACACTGATCACACGGGCAGACAGCGGGGTGTCGCCAGTTTGAAAGAGCAGCTGGTTGACATGTAAATCCGGGCAGTCCGGCCCTTTAAGCTTCCAGTAACTGCGCCCGCCATCCTGCCAGCTTTGTAAGTCTTTGCCGTTCTTTTCCCAGAATTTCTGGTCAATTTCGCGCATGCCGGTGTAAAGCAGGTCGGTATCTTCCAATACCTTGTCATTAAAGTAATCTTCGGCGGCCAGCCCCATGGCCCGCGCTTTAATGCGCATATTGATGTCTTTGGAAACCAGGGTCACCTGGCGCTGGGTATGCATTTGCTGCAGATGATGCACCACACCCAGAATCTGATTGTCCGCCTTACCCATAGGCAGCTGGGCAGGTAAGACGCTGGTAATGGCTTCGGTTTGCATAAACAGACGGCCGCTGGCTTGGCCCTTGCTGCCGGTTTCCAGCAAAACGCCATTTTGCAGATCCAGCTCTTTACCCGAAATCAGCTCTTCTAAAAAGCGGCTGGCCTGGCGCGCATTACGGGCCACTTCGGATGTGCCTTTTTTATTATTATCCAGCTCTTCCAGCGTCATCATCGGCAAGAAAAGATCATGCTCTTCAAAGCGAAATAATGAGGTGGGGTCATGCATTAAAACATTGGTATCCAGAACGAAGAGCTTGGTGACACTCGGTGCTTTGCGCTTGCGGGTTGCCATAATGAACTCCTTGAACGGAAAAGAATGCAGGAAGCCTGTTGGCGTTGTTTCTGCGGTAAGGCCCCTGCAGAAAAATTACAACGTTTGAACAAACTCCAGAACGGCGGCGACATGTCCTGGAACCTTTACGCCGCGCCATTCTTTAACAATCTCTCCTTTTGCATTAATGACAAAAGTACTACGTTCAATTCCCCTTACATCCTTACCATACATCTTCTTTTGCTTAATTACATTAAAAGCGGCGCAGGCGACTTCTTCAGGATCAGAAACCAGCTCAAAAGGGTAGTTTTGCTTGGCTTTAAAATTCTCGTGACTTTTCAGGCTGTCACGGGAAATACCGAATACCTGACAGTGCGCGGCTAAAAAAGCCTCATGCGCATCACGGAAATCGCCGCCTTGGGTGGTGCAGCCGGGCGTGCTGTCTTTGGGATAGAAGTAGAGAACAAAGGCCTGGCCTTTAAGTGCGGATGTATCGAAGGTTTTTTCTGAGGTTGTAGCAAGCTGTAATTCAGGGCAGGGCAGGTTGAGCATTAATAAATCTCCATGGTTGCCGCAATTATAGATGCACAGAACTTACTTGGCAGCCATAACACCGGGCTGATTGTGGTGGTGCTTTATTACAGCACGAATACAACTTACAGATTCCCCCTTTAGTCCTTGTTTTAACAGGTAATATTTTTTTAACCCCTGGAAAGCCCGTGCAGGGATCCGCTACCAGCGTGTAGGGTGCGTAACGGTGTTACTCACCGAAAGACGGGCAGCAGTCCTTGACAGAATTACAGGACCATAACGTTTATTGTCATGCCCCGGTGCGCAAGCGCACCCTACGCCTGTTTGAAAAAGCCCCCTAGCCCCGGTGCAAGATAATTCGCCCCCGTGGCTGGCCAGTCGAACAATCAACAGGGTAGGTACCGTCTTGTCGGCCAAGCGTTTTGATATTCCGCTTGATACTTGTGTTTTCAGCGGTAGGGTGCCCTTGGGCACCGTTTGTTGATTGGTGCGTAACAGCGTAACGCACCTGAGAGATGCGCCTGCCAGATATTCCTTATTTGAGTTTTGGCAAAAAACACATTTAAAGAAGCCCCGGTGCAAGGTTAAAGCTAAGGGCTTACATGCCATTTCCCTCTGTAAATACCTTAAATCCATATTCATTTAATTTTTTAAGCCGGCAACTCGGAAATAAGTAAAACAATGGCTTGTAAAACAATTCGCATTGATGAATTCAGCGAATAAGATATCAATTGGCTCTATTAATTTGATGTCTTATTCTGATCGTTTGATCCGGCAAGCTGATTTACAATATATACTCGCAACCTTTCTTTATTCTTTCTTTTTTTGTCTTCGGGTTATTAGAATGGACTGATTTACAACAATCCTTACTACTTATGCGTTTTGAGCTGCTGCGTATTTCATCAATAAAAGGGTTTACCCTTATTCTTTGCCAACGCATGCCCGTGTGGCGCATGTCTCGGAAAGTGCGCGGGAGCGCTTTTTACTTACACGCACGATCAGAATGGGCGGTGGGAGTGAAATTGGCCAAACAGCGCCCGTAGCTGCTGAATCTATTCAATTTACCCATCCAAAGGCAGGCAAAGTTATGGTATGGAATTCAATTAATGACCCCTGTCGATTAGCAGATCCTTTATTAATTCAACTGGATGGTGATCGTGTTTTTGTTTTGTTGAGACCTGAATCTTGTGGAGATTGGGTGTCATTTAATAAGCCAAGTCCTTCTTTTGTTTTGCAAGTACAACAAAATGGCATCGTTAAATATGGATACGGCTTATTTTTCTGAAATATATCGCTATATGAATTTAATTTTTCAGCCGAAAAATTAATTAACGCTTGAACGTATTCAGCAACTTAAGGGTTTGATTAATTGGAGTGAAGTTAATGGAATAAATAGAAGCCATCTGGATGGTGATAACCTTAAAATACTTAATGTAGATTATTCATATAATTTTAAAAACTGTGAGCGATAAAAACATAGACTATCTAAATGAGTGATATCTGTTCAGTCATCGTGTTTATCAAAAAATCATTTACGGCGGGCTTCTGGCCGCATTTTGCTTAACCATCGCCCTGGCAGCCTCACCCTGCAGCACCCCCACCCGGCTGTGGATTGATTTATGGCAGAG
>JBOFGM010000008.1:0-7193 GCA_051649105.1 Iodobacter sp.
TAATAATAATCGCGCCGGATTCCACCTTTTGCAGATCCATGCCGGCGGCAAGATACTGCCCCCGGATAAAGGCAGCCAGCTCGTCTTCCCGCAGGCGGCCTTCAAAATCGATCGGGGTAAAAATCACCGGGCTGACATACACAATGTCGCGGCGGGAAAATTCATAGCGCGGCACCTGCGAAATACCGGCCCGGTTAATCAGTTCGAGTTCCGAAAAAATAACCTGAGTGGTGGTGGTTCCGATATCGATCCCCACACTTTGAATTTTCCGGCGCGTCATGATGGCTCCTTAAGCTTGTGAAGCCTGGGTAACCAGTGCTTCAGCCTTGGTTTCTGTTTTAGGAGCCAGCTTCATAGCCAGCAGCACGGCAGTAAAACCACCAAATAACTTACCAACCATCACCGGGAAAATCATGGCCGACATATTGCCGGCGGTAAAACCAAGGTGATCGCCAAACGTAAAGGCTGCCGATACCGCAAAGGCAATGTTAATCACCTTGCCGCGGTTATCCATTTTGGCCAGCATGCCAAACATAGGAATAGAATTAGCCAGAGTCGCAACCAGACCAGCGGCAGCAGTATCATTCATGCCCAGAAAGCCACCAATTCGCATTAAAGGCTTGTTGAACCAGCGGGTCAGCATAAAGACCATCGGGTAGGCACCCAGCAAGACGCAGGAAATAAAGCCGATATTTTCAATACCCAGCATTTGTCCGCCATGGCCTTCACTGGAGAATACCGGCGACATGCCCGGAATAATGGTCCAGCCCACGGTGACATCCAGTACCGCCAGCACCAGACCAAAAGTAATCACGACCACCAGGCATTTAGCAAAAATCTGAAAGCCAGCCACCATTTTTTCTTGCATAAAGCGCAAGCCAAGAGCCAGCAGACCCGCCACAATAATCACGGGAATCATATTTTTAAGCAGCATGGCCACGGTGAAATTAACCGGCTGACCATCCACCATCACACCCATCGCCATGGCCACCAGACCACCGGCAATACAACCCAGCGGAATCGTGATCATGCCGGCCATAATGCCCAGCGCCAGAAAGCGACGGTCTTCCTTTTCAATAATCCCCAGTGCCACCGGAATATTAAATACAACCGTTGCACCCATCATGGCACCCAGCAATAAGCCGGAATAAAGCCAGGCGGCTGAATCACCACCGGAGAGCTCTTTGGCTAAGAAAAAGCCGCCCATATCATTAGCCAGTAAGGTGCCGGCAAACATCGCCGGATTAGCCCCCACCGCTTCATACATAGGAATCACCACCGGGCCCAGCAAGGTTGCCAGCACCGGAGCCAGGGCAATCACCCCGATCATGGCCAGACCCAGCGCACCCATGGCCATAAAGCCTTCTTCAAACTGGGCACCCGAGCCGCCAATCTGCCGGCCCACCGACCCCAGGCCAATTTTCCCCAATACCGCTTCGGAGCCACCGAACTGCCCGAGCATCCGGTCAAAGGCCGCAATGACCATAAAGATCATCATGAACCACATGATAATTTCATTGATACCCATGTTTTTACTCCCCTCTGAATCAAAGCCCGGACGGCCACAATGGCCCCGATGCCTGCTTAATTGGTCTGCCGCTGCCAGGCATGCTGGTAGATCTCAATGATCTGAGCGCTGTTTGCGCTTCTTGGATTACTGGCGGCGCAGATATCGGCCCGCGCTGCATCGGCCATCGTGCTGAAGTCTTCTGGTTTTACCCCGGCCACCTGCAGACTGGCCGGCAGGCCCACATCCACAATCAGCTGTTGTACGGCGGCAATCACCTCAAGATCCGTCATCACCCGGCCGGCTAAAGCCATACCCAGTCCGGCATAAGCCTGTTTACAAACCAAACGGTTGTAATGCATCACCGAAGGCAGCAACAACGCATTGGCCATGCCATGTGGAATGCCATAACGGGCACCAATCTGATGCGCCATAGCATGGGTTAAACCAAGGCCGGCATTAGAAAAAGCCATCCCGGCAAGATACGAGCCCAGCATCATGGATTCACGCGCCGCCCCGTCTTTACCCTGCCCCACCGCAACCGGTAAGGCCTGAGCAATCAGGCTGACCGCCCGTAATGCCAGCGCCTCAGTCAGCGGATTTGCACCCAGCGCCACATACGCTTCAATGGCATGCGTCAGCGCATCAATTCCTGTCGCGGCGGTCAGTGAAGCCGGCACCGCCAGGGTCAGCGCAGAATCCAGAATCGCCAAATCCGGCAACATGGTGGAATGCAAAATCAGCTGTTTAATATGCGTGGCCGAATCGGTCACCACAGAAACATTGCTGGCTTCAGACCCCGTGCCTGCCGTGGTTGGAATCGCAATTAAGGGCAGACGGCCGCGGGTAATGCTGGCCGGATTCACTAAATCGGTGACCGATAACTCCGGATGAACCGCCAGCACGGCAATGGCCTTGGCGGTATCGAGCACCGAGCCGCCACCAAAGGCCAGAACGGCATCACAACCGCTGCTCATCAGCTGCTTGCAGGCGGCATCCACTCTGGCCGTATCCGGCTCACCCTGCGGATAAGCCATGGTTTCGCAAACAATGCCCTGACGCTCCAGCGAGCGGAACATCCCGCTGGCCGCGCCCGTTTTCAGTAAGAATTCATCGATCAGCACAAAGGGCCGGGTAATCTTGCGCTGACTGAGCGCTTCCCCGGTCTGCCCCACCGATCCGGCCCCCATCAGAGTGGATGGCGGAACATTAAAGGCTTGCACCGAGCGGGCATTTAACAGATCAATCGTCTGATAAACCGCACGGCTGATCTCATTTTCATAAGGCATGAGCTGCTCCTTTCCCCTCGGCGGCAATACGCAGCGCACAGGCCGCAATAGCCAGAGGAGTCAGATAAATAGGGTGTGCGGGTAAATGAACACGGTGCTGCGGGAACTCATGGGCAAATAAACCCTGCACCCCCGGCATCGTGCATGAACCACCCGATAAATAGAGATCCTGCACATCGTGGCCTTTCAGATGATCGCGCACGATATCGCTCATTTTTTCAAAAACGGGCTTTACCACCGGCCAGATTTCTTTACCCTGGGTTTTCTTAATCACATCGACGTCTTCCAGCGCCATACGCAAATTGCCGGCCAGAGTCAGTGAAATATGATGACCACCCGTTGGCTCATCGCCCGAATAAATCACCCGGCCGCCTTCCACCACGGCAATACCGGTGGTGCCGCCGCCGATATCCACCACCGCGGCGCGGTCCAGCTGCAATAAATGCGCCACGGCAGAAGGTTCATCACAGACACCGGTTACATTTAATCCGGCCGCTTCCAGCACATTGACCGAAATACGCGGATCGGTGCCAGGAGGATAAGACGTGGCGGCCTCGGTAAAGCGCTGACCAAAGATGGTTTCCAGCATATCCAGATGCCGGCGCAAAATAGTGACGGCCCCGAAGAAATCCCAGACAATGCCATCCCGCACCACATCGGCCCAATCCAGACAAACAGCCAGCGGACGGGCCTCGGTATCCACCACCACCGACACCACATCACTGGTCCCCAGATCAATACCCAGCACCATGCCAGGTTCAGGATCGGCGGGGGTGCAGTCATTCATCAGAGCATGAGCCAGATCCAGCCGCGGCTGCAGCCAGCTTTGCATATCACGGGGAACCATCGGGGTCATATCAGCCTCACACGATACGGAAATTGCCAGCCATCACGCAGCGGCGCAGACGGACAAAGCTTCGGGCAGACGTCACGCCTTCACCGGTTGGCGTAGAAATGGTCATGGTGGTCCAGCCTTCGCCGCCAAAACCCAGCCCAGCCAGATGCGGCCCGTTTTTTACAAAAATACTGGTATTTACGGCATTGGCCATACGATCCAGATTATCGATATTGCGGGAATGCATCCCGGCGGTATGACGGCAGCCGCCTTCCAGCTTCACCGCCAGATCGATCGCCAGATTGACATTGGCCACCCGGATCACCGGCAAGACCGGCATCATCAGCTCGGTCACTGCAAACGGGTGATTGGCCGGGGTTTCAACAAACAGCAGACGGGTGTCCGCCGGCACATCCAGCCCGATCGCGGCGGCAATTTTGGTGGCATCGCGGCCAACCCAGTCGCGGCTGACAGAGCCATGGCCGTTTTCATCAACCTTGGTCAGCAGGATTTTTTCCAGCTTTGCAGCCTGCTCGATGGTTAATTCCACCGCCTTATTCTTTTTCATCTCGCTTTTCAGCTCATCGCACACGCTGTCAACGACGATCACTTCTTTTTCCAGCACGCAAATCATGTTGTTATCAAAGGATGCGCCCCAGACAATACTTTTACCGGCACGGGCAATATCGGCCGTTTCATCAACCACAACCGGCGGATTACCTGCACCAGCGGCAATCAGACGCTTGTCGGTAACCGAGCGGGCGGCATCCACCACCGCTTCACCACCGGTCACGACTAATAAATGAATCCCCGGATAACGGAATAAACGCTGAGCGGCTTCTAAAGAAGGTTTGGCAAGCGTCACCAGCGTATTGGCCGGGCCGCCGGCGGCCACAATGGCTTCGTTCAGCAGGGTAATGGCGCGTTGCGAGGTTTTTTTAGCGGCAGGATGCGGGGCAAAGACCACGGTATTGCCGGCAGAAATCATGCTGATCGCATTATTAATCACGGTTGCGGCCGGATTTGTCGATGGCGTCACCGAGGCAATCACGCCCCAGGCCGCATTTTCAATAATGGTCAGGCCATCATCCCCGGTCAGCACTTTGGCTTCCAGGCATTCCACACCCGGTGTCAGACGGGCCTGAGAAATATTCTTGGTAATCTTGTCGTCCACACGGCCCATACCCGTTTCTGCCACGGCCAGCTCAGCCAGCTCGCGGGCATGTGCTTCACCGGCAGTGCGGATCGCAGCCACGGCCAGACGGCGCATGGAAACGGTCGACAGCGCTTTCTGGGCTTCGATTGCAGCGGCAACAGCGTCGTCAAGCTCAGCAAATACACCCGCCGGCAGCACCGGGGCAGATGCAGGAGTTGCAGGGGTGGTCGTCATCGACGCCAGCACGGCCCGTACAACCTGTTCTATTTCGTTCGCTTTCAACTCCACAATCTTCTCCTTTTCTGTACCCGGGCCCTACTTGTGGTAGGCCACTAATCCATCGAGTACGACTTCATCAACAATGCCTGCCACGCTTAAATCAACGGGAGCGCCGTCATCGGTTGTCAGGCGGGCCGAGCTGCCGGAAACCAGCAATACCCACTCGCCATTGCCACCGCCGATACTGTCGGCAGCAACATGCATTTCATCGCCGGCCACGCCATTGCCATCAATCATTCTGACCAACAGCAGGCGCTCACGGTTTAATGCCTCATGCTTAACCGTTGAAACAACTTGTCCAACCACCACACCGAGCTTCATACGATCTCCAATTCATAAAATTCAGGCAAAGCAATCCCCTGCCTGATATTTCGGCTTTTATAAAATCAAGGGGAAACCGGGAGCAAGGTGAGCCGGCACTGATGTGCCGGCACGGGTATTACCTGATCAGTCAAAATCCTTGCTGCTGTCCATTTTGATCGGAAAAATATCTTCCAGATCAGAATGCGGACGCGGGATCACATGCACAGACACCAGTTCACCAATACGTTGAGCGGCAGCTGCGCCGGCATCAGTCGCTGCTTTACATGCAGCCACATCACCACGAACCATCGCTGTCACCAAACCGCCGCCAATGCTTTTCACACCAACCAGCTTAACGCGGGCGGCTTTCACCATCGCGTCAGAAGCTTCAATCAGAGCGACCATGCCGCGGGTTTCAATCATGCCAAGTGCTTCCATTTTCAAACTCCTTAAGGGTGGTTAAATACAAACTAACATTGGACTGGCATGGCCACGGCCGGAACCGGCTGAGACCCTGCCTGGCCCGACTGGGCCATCTTCATCGCCAGCAAGCTGACTTGCACCATATCTTCGGCGGTGCAACCCCGCGATAAATCGTGGTAAGGGCGGCTTAAGCCCTGAATCATCGGGCCCAGCGCCATATACCCGCCCAGGCGCTGAGCAATTTTGTAACCAATATTGCCGGCTTCCAGCGAAGGAAACACCAGCACATTGGCGTGGCCGGCAACCGGGCTGCCCGGTGCCTTTTGTGCCGCCACTTCCTGCACCATGGCCGCATCAAACTGTAATTCACCATCCACGCTCAGATCAGGCCGGCGCTCCCGCACCATCTGCGTCGCTGCGCGGACTGCATCCACCGAGGCATGCTTAGCACTGCCCAGCGTGGAAAAGGACAACATGGCAATATGGGCTGTCAGCCCGGTGACCCGTTGATAGCTGTCTGCAGCGCTGATTGCAATATCGGCCAGCTGTTCTGGCTTAGGGTTGGGCACCACACCGCAATCGGTAAAGATCAGCGGCTGGCTATCATCAGGCGGCAGCATAAAAAAGATCGATGACACGGTCTTATTGCCTTCTGCCAGACCAACCACCCGCAATCCCGCCCGCAATACACTGCTGGTAGAGGACGTATTTCCACCCACCACACAATCCACATCGCCAGCCATCAGCATCGCGCCGGCAAACCACAGCGGATCTTTTAATAAGGTGGCCAGCTCTTCTTCGCTTTTACCCGGCATCCGTTCTGCCAGCGCCGCGATATAAACCGGCAAGCGATGCGACGTTTGCGGATCAATCATCGGCACCCGCCCAAGGGGCAAATGCTCGTGGTGACAAAACGAGCGCATTTCAAAGGGATTCGCTAATAGCACCGGATGGGCGTAGCCCGCTTCGGCCAGATAAAACGCTGCGCGCACGCTTCTGGCATCCAGGCTGTCCGGAAAAACCAGCCGGGCCGGACGGGCCAGCGCCGCAGCGCGGCATTGTTCCAACAAACTCATCAATGGCCTCCAAAATCAGGCAAAGGTTTACCGGCTTCCTGCAGCAGCACCAGCAACATCAGTACATAGACTGCACTGGATAAGCGGTTCAGCGCCTGCAACATATCCGGCCGGGAAAGCTGAAAATCACGGTCCAGATATAAATCGGCCGCCATCACTTCACATTCACGGATCCGGGCCCGCAGCAAATTCAGCCGGGATACGGTCACGCCATGTTCCAGCGCCGGCACAATATGATCATGCCCCAGCGCTTTTAAGGGCTGATGCGACAGGGTATGAATCTTTTCTTCATCCAGATCCCCCATCGAAATACCAGCCAGCACTT
>JBOFGM010000009.1:0-4648 GCA_051649105.1 Iodobacter sp.
CATACAGCCCGGATATGGAAAACGCCGTGTATTACCTGGCACAGGTTCCAGGCATTGATGCCATTGTTTCCGGCCACTCACACAGCTTTTTCCCGGATGGCAAAAACTACGCCGGCATGAAAAATGTGGATAACGCCAAGGGTCTGGTTAATGGCGTGCCAACGGTGATGGCAGGCTTCTGGGGCAACACCCTGGGTGTGTTAAAGCTGAATCTGCAATATGACGGCAAAGCATGGAAAGTAGCCGACTCCAAGGGCGAACTGAAATCAGTCAGCACTAAAGACGCGGCCGGTAAGGTGATCGCGGTGGATGTGAAACCAGAAATCGGCAAGCTGATCAGCGCCGAGCATCAGGGCACGATTAAGTATGTGACCGGCGCGGTGGGTAAAACCGACTACCGTATCAGCTCCTTCTTCTCGCAAGTGGGCGCAACATCATCGATGCAACTGATTAATCTGGCGCAAACCGATTATGTAGCCAGCTATATCAAGGCCAATGCACCGCAATATGCCAATTTGCCGATTCTGTCTTCGGCTGCGCCATTTAAAGTGAATTTCCGTGGCACAGGCTTTACCGATATTCCTGCCGGCGATGTGGCCATTAAGAATATTGCTGACCTCTACCTTTATCCAAACACCTTGCAAGCCGTGAAAATTGATGGTGCGGCGGTCAAGCTTTGGCTGGAAAAAGCAGCAGAGCAATTCAATACCATTGATCCGGCAAAAACCAGCGATCAGAACTTAATCAACACCAGCTTCCCTTCGTATAACTTTGACCAGATCAGCGGCATTTCTTATGAAATTGACGTCACTAAGGATAAAGGCAGCCGTATCGTCAATATCACTTACAACGGCCAGCCATTGAATCTGAAAGCAGAGTTTATCGTGGTGACGAACAACTACCGTGCCAGCGGCGGTGGCGGCTTTGCGGGCCTTGATGGCAGCAAAACCATTATCGACAGCGGCGAAGGTAACCGTGAAATCATTATTAACTATGTAAAAGCACAAAAAACACTGACTTTTGCCAAGCAAGGTGCCGTTGCCAACTGGCGTTTTGCCAAGGTCACCACGGCCGGCAAGGTGTTATTTGAGTCTTCTGCAGATGCCGCGGCTGAAAGCGTTGCCCGTCAGGACAAAATTAACAATGTCTTCCTCTACAGCACCAAAGCAGACAACAGTGCCGCGGTATTCCGTATTGATCTGAGTAAGTAATCTCGTCATTGCAATAAAATCCCCGTGGCTCTGGCCGCGGGGATTTGGAGTTTCTAATGAAAACCCTGTCCAGATACAGCATGGCGATGCTGGCTGTTTTATTGTTGGCTGCGGCCAGCATCGCTGGTAAAGAATACCGGCAAAATCGCCATTCCCACGCACTGGCCACGCCGGATGACACCGTACAAAAACTGCGCCTCGCTGGCGACGCCAGCCAGTTGCAAGCCTTAGCCGAAGCGGGCCATCCGCTGGCAGCCCGGCTGCTGGGTGAGCAAAGCGACGATAAAAAACGGGCCACCGCATGGTTTGAAAAAGCCGCCGAAGCCGGGGATCAGACCGCCCGTTACCGCCTGGGGCTGGCCAGCCTGAAGGGTGAAGGCATGCCGCAAGATGTGGCCAAGGCCAGACTTTGGTTCAGCACCGCCGGCCAGCAAGGCCTGTTTCGTCTTGGCATGATGACGCTAAAAGGAGAAGGCGGCCCCAAAGACAGCACCCGCGGTATTGAAATGGTGCAGCAAGCGGCCAAAAACAAAGATCCGGCCGCGCTCTATACCTTAGCCAACTGGTACCGCTATGGAGAGCAACTGCCGCAAAATCAACAGGCGGCGCTGGCTTACTATAAAAAGGCTGCCAATCTGCAATATGTGCCGGCACTGCAAGAATTATCCCTTGCTTTTGAAATGGGGGATTTAGGGCTGAATATTGATCCGATGCAGGCCCATGCCCTGGGAGAAATGGCCGGCCATATCAGCCACTGCAAGCAAGATCATCTGAATGAAATTAAGTTATTTGATTAAGCAGACGGCCCTGCAAATCAGCCGGTTTGCAGGGTTTTATCCTGCTGATAATTAAATCAGAATATCAAAGCCTTTAAATTTAAAGCCCATACCCCTTCCAGCCAGCCTGAACCAGAGCGCTTGCACTGAGCAGAGAAACAGGCTTTACTGAGATTTACTTGTGACTGGAAGTCAATAATGCTGAATATCGATGCCCTGCTGACCTTTGTGGCCATTGTGGATGCCGGCTCTTTTTCTGCCGCCGCCGAGCGCCTGCAGCAAACGCCATCGGGGGTCAGCCGCAGCTTGTCCCGGCTGGAAAAACAACTGGGGCTCAGCCTGATTATCCGCACCACCCGCCGGCTGGATTTAACCGAAGAAGGCCGCTGGCTGCTGGAAAAAGCCCGGCAAATTCTGGCGACCCTGGAAGAAACCGAAGCCACGCTGACGGCCTGTCATGCCGAACCGGCCGGGCTGCTGCGGGTTAACGCGGCAATACCGGTACTCAATCATCTGATTGCACCGCTGACGGCCGGCTTTATGCAGGCTTATCCCAGAATCAAATTAGAGCTGACCGCGGCCGAGGCGATCGTGGATTTAATTGAAGAGCGGGCCGATGTGGCGATCCGGATCGGTGAGCTGAGCGACTCCACCCTGAATGCCCGGCGGCTGGGGCAAAGCCAGTTGCGGCTGGTGGCCTCCCCCGCTTATTTAAAGCAGCAAGGCCAGCCGGAGCAGCTTGCCAGCCTGGCATCCCATACCCTGCTGGGTTTTACCAGCCCGGCCTCGCTGAATATCTGGCCCTTAGGCGGCCCGGCCGGCTGGGTGGCAGAACCGGCGATCAGCGCTTCCAGCGGTGAAACGCTGCGCCATCTGGCTTTAAATGGGGCCGGCATTGCCTGCCTCGCTGATTTTTTAGTGGCGAAAGATATTCAATCGGGCCATCTGCAACCGGTACTCAGCGGGATCAGCCTGCCCTGGCAACAAAACATTTGGGCGGTGTTTTATAAACAGGGGGCGCTGTCCCCCCGAATTGCCAGCTTTGTAGATTATCTGGCCAAGGCATTAGCGTAATCACCGCCCCAGTTCACTATGCGCGCTGTATACGCCGTCTATTGGGGATAAGCGGGTGTTGCCGCTGATAAATCCAGCCATTTGCCACTGGAAACCTGATTAAATTTCTTCTGGGCCAGCGCATAAAACTGCTCAGGGGCAAGCGGCAATTTCAGATCGGCCACCGAATCCAGCGCGCTCTGGCTTAAAGGTAAACCATACATGGCAAAGATTTTACGCACATCCTGCCCGATGATTTTAGAGCTAAGCACATAGAGCAGCTCATGATTGCTGATGGTGTTATTTGTATAACGGCTCATACCATATTTATTGCCCGCTGCCCAATCCTTACTGACTAAACGATCGGCTTTCGTCAGCAGAGTAAAATAATCCATGCTGCTCTGCATACCCGGCACGGCTTCGTTGGCACGATATTTACCAAAGAGAAACGCCAGCTGAAAATGCACCGCCCGCATCGGGTCTTGCGAATCGCCGCCCCAGAGGCGGTTTTCCATATCGGCACGTTGTGCTTCACCACTTTTGCCGCTTTGCCGGTTTTGCACAATATATTGATAAAGCGCCGGATGATCGGTGATATGGCCGGTATCAATCCCTGCAAGGGCGTACTGACGCATCATTTGGGCGCTGGCCAGGATATTGTTATCGCATTCAACCAGGCAGCCTTTACCATTGAGCTCAATATGCATGACGCGCTGCACGGTGTTGTGGCCCAGCTCATGAGCGTGCCCCCAGCCTGTGCCACTGATTCCGGCAAAGCCATCCGAAGGATTACCCGAGCATAAATAGCCGCATGCGGCAATCCAGCCCACAAAATGCTGCACGCCCGGTGCACGGTGAAGCGGCCCGTCGCAGGTCCAGCCCAAAGACGTACACAGCGTGGCAACATTGGCCGACATCGGCATATTGCTGTAGCCATTGGCAATATGATTTGAATCGAACAGCAAGCCTTTGATTTGATCAACAATATAAACTTTAGGGTCCAGCGTACCCATCGCCTGATTGGCATAGTTAATCGTCTGCTGAATTTCCCCGCCCACAAATTTGGCGGTTTGCCAGCCAAAATCTTTGCGCTTTAATGCGGCAACGGCCTCATCAATCTCTGCATCGCTTTGTGCCCTGGTAAAATCAAAATGGGCATATTTAGCTGCGCCGCGAATTTTCAGCGTCACGCTTTGGCCTGCCACAGCACCGGCGTAGCTTAAATAAAGCGGGCCACCAAAAGGAGTAACCAGAACGGTTTTACCGCTCGCTTTAAGGGGAAGCCTGAACGACTGAGGATGACGTGGCCGCTTATAGCCCTCGCTCACCGCATCAGTCAGCGGGTTACCCCAGCTGCGCAGATAATTGCTTTGTACCGCCAGCGTGCCGTTGCCTGTCAGCACTTCGATATAAACCGGCTTACCGGGCACAGCCGCCCGGCCAATTGCCGTTACGCCATCAGCCTGAGCAATGGTCACTTCAATAGTTTCATCGCTGCCGCTCACCGGCAACTGCTGCGCAAGCTGCGGCATAAAATCGCCCTGGCCGGCGCGTGCAACCGTGGTACTGATCCGATTAAAAGCCAGCCATGAATCAGAAGCATAGGTA
>JBOFGM010000010.1:0-3155 GCA_051649105.1 Iodobacter sp.
CAGATGCTTTTTCATTGTGTATTCCTTGTGGGATAAACGGATCAGAAAACAAGATCACCACTCTGTTACAGCAATAGCCATGCCATCTTTAAAATTTCCTTGTATTCAATGACTTATGTTTTTGTGCCGGTAAAAAAAAGGCCGGATTGTCGTTGCTTGACGACAGTGGGCCGGCCTTTATGCTAACTGCTTGATTCAGCAGGTTAAAAAATGTCGTCTGATCACGACAGAGGCTTAGTCCGCCGGTTTGTCGGCTTTAAAAGCCGCCGGTGCCAGATCGTGTTTTTGCAGCAGACGATAAAATTCGGTGCGGTTGCGGTCTGCCAGCCGGGCGGCATCACTGACATTTCCTCCGGTCAGGCGCAGCAGGCGTTCCAGATAATCCCGCTCAAACAATCGCTTGGCTTCGGCCAGCGGCAAGATGGCTGCCGATTCGGTGGCCATGGCTTTTTGCACCTGGGCCAGGGTAATCATCGGGCCGGTTGCCAGTACACAGCATTGCTCCACCAGATTAGCCAGCTGGCGGATATTGCCCGGCCAGTTGGCCGTGCTTAAAAAGCTCAGCGCGTCCGCTGCAAAATGGCATTGGGTTTTATTATAGCGCTGCACTACTTTGGCTAAAAAATGCCGGGCCAGCAGCGGAATATCTTCACGCCGCTCACTGAGCGCGGGCAGGGAAAGCGAGACCACATTCAGGCGGTAAAACAGATCCTCGCGGAAATGCCCTTCTTGCAACAGCGTGCTTAAGTCGCGGTGGGTGGCAGATAACACCCGCACATTCACCGGCACAGCCCGGCCGGCACCCACCGGCCGCACCTCGCGCTCTTGCAATACCCGCAGTAATTTAACCTGCAGCGTCAGCGGCATATCGCCTATTTCATCCAGAAAAATAGTGCCGCCATCGGCTTCTAAAAACAGCCCGTTTTGCTTTTGGCTGGCACCGGTAAAAGCGCCTTTTTCATGGCCGAATAATTCACTTTCTAATAAATTATCCGGAATGGCCCCGCAATTAACGGCAATAAACGGGCGTTTTGCCCGCAGGCTGGCCCGGTGGATAGCCTGGGCCAGCACTTCTTTACCTGTGCCGCTCTCTCCGCGGATCAGCACACTGGCGTCGGTGGCCGCCACCTGGCGGGCCTCGGCCAGCAGCTCATCCATCACCGGGCTGCAGCTGATAAAGCCGGCCCGCCATTCATCGTCGTTGTTGCCGCTCTGGCCAGGCGGATTACTCAGCAGCAAGGCCTGGCTGACCTTATCGAGCAGGGTTTTGCCATCAAAGGGCTTCACCAGGTAGGCAAACAGGCCCTGGCTCATGGCTTCCACCGCATCGGGCACGGTGCCATGGGCGGTCAGCATAATCACGGGCATGGCGGGGTAGCGGCGGCGCACTTCATCAAACAGCGCCATGCCGTCCATACCCGGCAGCTTCCAGTCGCTGAGCAACAGGTCGGCACGCTGTACGGCCAGCGCATTGAGCGCGGCTTCAGCGCTGGCCGCCACTTCGGTTTCATAGCCCGCGGCAATCAGCCGGATAGAAACCAGCCGCAGCAGGTCCGGATCATCGTCCACCAGCAAAATTCGGGTGCTCATGGTTTCTTGCTCCTTTCCAGCAGGGTTTTTTCCATTTCTTTTAAGGCTTCCAGCTTGGCGGCCAGATCATTGGCGCGTTTTTGCTGCTCTTTGGTCTGGATAATTTGCTTATCCAGTAATTGCTGCAGCCGTTTGCGCTCTGCCAGCTGGCCGGATAAAAGCAGGGCCATATTCTGGCTGGCAGGATCGCCCTCCTGGGCCGCAAGGGTTTCCAGCTGGCTTTGCAGGCGGTTTAAATCTGCATGGCTACTTGAGAGTTGCCGGGCCAGCAGTAATACGGGAGTGGCCGGGCAGGCCGGGTCGGCGCTGGTATTTAAGCGGGCCAGAGCACTCTCCAGCGTGCAAATGACGGGAGGTTCAGGGGCAACGGCTGCGGGTTCCGGAGGCAGCGTTGTGCAGGCTGTCAGGCTGATTAAAATGCATATCAGCCCATAAAAAGCGGTTTTCATACTTGACCTTGTTCGGTTGGGGCCAGCTGCCAGTGCAAGCGAAAGCAGGCACCGGCGGGGGAAGGAATCAGGCGGATATCGCCATGCATCAGCTGGGCAAAGCTTCTGGCCATGGCCAGACCAATGCCGCTGCCGGGGGCTTCGCCGGCGGGGACGGGACCACAGTAAAAAGGATCAAAAATAGCGTCCTGCTCGGCAACGGCCACGCCAGGGCCCTGATCCTGAATTTCCAGCCAGTTTTGCTCGCCGCTCTGGCCATAGCGAATGGTTAAACGGCCGTGGGGCGGGCTGAAGCGGATCGCATTGAGCAGTAAATTATCTAAAATAATGCCCAGTTTGGCGTGGTCGGCCCAGGCGGTCTGACTTTGTCCGCTGCAGTCAATTTGTAATGATTTTTTTCCGGTTAGTAAGCACCATTGTTGCAAACGGGCGGCCAGAAACGGGCCCGGCTCCAAAGGTGCAACAACCAGCCCGGCCTCCAGCCAGCCGCCGGCGTCATGAGAGAGCAGGGCATCCACTCTTTGGCGCAGAGTATGGACGTTGCTTTGCATCATGGCGCTAATTTCTTTTTGCTGGCTGTTTAAGGGGCCGGGTACTTCTTCTTGCAGCAAGGAGGAGGCTTCATGAATCACCGCCAGTGGCGTTTTTAATTCATGCGATACATGGCGGAAAAACTGCGCTTTTTGCGCTTCCAGCTGCACAAGGCGCAAATCCAGCGCGGCCAGTGATTTGGCCAGCCCTTGTAAATCGGCAGGGCCGGATAATTGCCAGTTTTGCCCGCGCTGCCCCTGGGCCAGGAGAGTAATACGACGCCTTAATTGCCCGATTGGCCAGTTAAAGATCACCGCCATAATAAAGGCGAGGATTAAGGCGGCCACCGGCGAGAGCACGGCCAGCCGGTCTACCTGCAGCTGCCTGCGGTTGACTTGCTCCAGCCATTCTTCCCTTTGCCGGTTTTGTTGTTGTTCAATCAGTATTTTTTGCTGGCGCAGCGCTTCATTGAGCTGGCTGAACAGCGGATTCATCCGTGGCTTGGTTAACAGTACCGGGTCGGCGCGGATCAGCAGCGCTTTAATTTGATCGCTGCTTTGCATCAGGGCAGGATTCTGGCTTTGG
>JBOFGM010000011.1:0-4373 GCA_051649105.1 Iodobacter sp.
CGGATGCGTCAGGTGGTGCAGAAGGTGGAAGATGGTGTGACGCATGCCCGGGGAGCGGGGGCCGCCATTGCGGATATCCGTGCCGCGTCTGATCTGGTGGTCAGCTATGTGGTGGATATCACCGAGGCGCTGTCAGAGCAAAGCAGCGCCAGTACCGCTATGGCCCAGCAGGTTGAAAAAATTGCCCATATGTCGGAGCAAACCAGCGATGCGGCCGTGCAATCTGCCGCCTCTGCCGATCAATTACAACTTTTAATTAATTCAGTACAAAAGACCATTGGCGGATATCGTCTTTCCTGATCTGCTTTTTACCGGTTTTAAATAAGCCCCGCGGGGGCTTGTTGCATCTAAAAGGAGCAGAAATGCTGCAGCGGTTAAAACAATCAAGCTCATTCTGGATGATTGTGGCCTGTTTTAGTTTTGGGGTAATGGGCGTATTTGTTAAAGCAGGCAGCACGCAATTTTCTACGGCAGAATTGGTTTTTTACCGCTGTATTGCGGGTTTTTTGGGTATTTTACTGGTGGTGGTTCCGCAGGGTAAATCGGTTCGCGTCACACTGCCCATGTTTAAATTGCATTTGTCGCGCAGCATAGCCGGTTTTGTTTCGTTATTGCTGTATTTTTATGCCATTGCCCATTTGCCCCTTTCTACTGCGGTAACATTAAGCTATACCTCCCCTTTGTTCTTAACTTTAATTACTATTTTTTATTTAAAACAAAAGCCACAGCGCGGACAGGTTTTTGCAATTCTGATTGGATTTGCCGGGGTGGTTTTGCTGTTAAAACCCACCTTATCCGGTGAATTATGGCTGGCAGGCGTGATGGGGCTCTGTTCCGGGTTTTTAGCCAGTATTGCGTATTTTAATGTCAATAAGCTGGGGCAGGCCGGCGAGCCGGAATGGCGAACGGTCTTTTATTTTTCGCTGGTGTCTTCTGTTGGGGCGGGTTTGTTGATGGGCATGCAAACAGCGCCTTTGGCCACGCTTAACAGCAGCAATATCGGCCTGATTGCCGGGCTGGGGATTTCTGCCACCATTGCTCAATTGGCCATGACAAGGGCGTACAGCCGTGGCAAGACACTGACGGTGGCA
Source organism: Iodobacter sp. (assembly GCA_051649105.1). Taxonomy (GTDB): domain Bacteria; phylum Pseudomonadota; class Gammaproteobacteria; order Burkholderiales; family Chitinibacteraceae; genus Iodobacter. The sequence continues at coordinate 1,092 of JBOFGM010000011.1, forward strand.
AGTCTTGCCTATTTAACGGTATTGTTTGCCACTTTATTTGCGGCAATACTCTGGGGAGAAAAACTGGATTTTTCCAGTTATATCGCCATGATCCTGATTGCCGCCTGCGGGATATTATCCAGTGCGGTGGGAATGAAAAAGAGAATAACTCTGAAGTAAAATCAGAGGCTTGTATCAAACTGAGTGTGCGGATTGTTTCAGTAGTTCACAAAATAAGTTCATTATGCGGCCGGAGCAGCAACGGCTAGAATGGCGCGAGCGAGGAAAATTAAATGCGTTTTTTACTTTCTAATGACGACGGTTATTTTGCCCCGGGTATTCTGGCTTTGGCAGAGGCACTGAGTAAAGAGGGGGAAGTGATTGTTTGTGCTCCGGAGCGGGATCGCAGCGGAGCCAGTAATTCTTTAACGCTGGACCGGCCCTTATCTGTGCGTAAAGCACCCAGTGGTTTTTGGTATGTGAATGGCACGCCCACCGATTGTGTGCATCTGGCCGCAACCGGTTTAATGGATTCATTGCCGGATATGGTGATTTCCGGTATTAATCATGGTGCCAATATGGGCGATGACACAATATATTCCGGTACCGTGGCTGCGGCGACAGAAGGCCATTTATTTGGCGTGCCTGCTATGGCAATCTCTCTGGCTTCCAGAAATCCGCAACACTTTGCAACTGCAGCTCAGGTTGCCCGGGATTTAGTACGGCGTTTTATTCAGACGCCTTTTGCAACACCGGTTTTATTAAATGTAAATGTGCCTGATCTTCCCTATGCCGATTTAAAAGGCGTTAAAAGAACGCGCCTTGGCAGACGGCATAAATCATCGGGCGTGATTGAATCTAAAAACCCGCGCGGAGAAACCATCTGGTGGGTGGGGCCGGTGGGCGAGATCTCACATGCCGGAGAAGGCACCGATTTTCATGCCATTGCCAATGGTTATGTTTCAGTAACCCCTTTGTCGGTTGATTTAACCGCTAAAACTCAACTTGATCTTGTCTCTACATGGCTATCAGATTAAATATTGCCGCTTTAGGCGGCGCAGGTATGACATCCGCCCGCACCCGTGCCCGGCTGGTTGAGCGATTAAAAGCGCAGGGCATTACGCATTCCGCTGTTCTGGCGGCGATGGCCGAAGTGCCGCGCCATTGTTTTATTGATGAAGCGCTGGCACATAAAGCGTATGACGATATATCGCTGCCCATTGGTTTTGGGCAAACCATTTCTCAGCCTTATATTGTGGCCAGAATGACTGAGCTGGCCATGGGGGCTCAGCAGCATGAAAAGGTGCTGGAAATTGGTACCGGTTGCGGTTATCAGACCACCGTTCTGGCTTTGCTGTTTAAAACGGTGTATTCGATTGAGCGAATTGGCGGCCTGCATAAGGGGGCCAGAGAGCGTCTGAGTGTTCTTGGTGTACATAATGCACGCCTGCGCCATGCCGATGGCAGCAAGGGGCTGCAGGAGGCCGCGCCCTTTGATGTAATTATTATTACTGCGGCGGCGCCGATTTTGCCTGAAGATCTGTTGTTGCAGCTTAAAGTGGGCGGCAGGTTGATTTTCCCGGTAGGGGAAGCCGAGCAGGAGTTGCGGCTGATTGAGCGCACCGAAGAAGGTTTTGCTGAAACACGACTGGAAAAAGTTAAATTTGTACCGCTGTTGCCGGGTATCGCATAAATCGTTTTTTATTAGTAAGGAGAATCCTCTGTGAATTGGCAACGCCTGATTGCCCCTCTGGCTTTATTTCTTGGTGCTTGCGCCAGTCAGCCAACGCCACCTGCGCCGATTGTGGATCGCAGCGGGCAGCAAGCCGTTGCGCCTGCCCGTCCGGCAGCCCCAGCCGTTATTACTACTGCCGTGAGTGCCGATCCGCGTCCGGGAACCTATGTGGTCAAAAAAGGGGACACCCTGTACCGCGTGGCTCTGGATCATGGTCTGGCCTACCGGGATCTGGCTGCCTGGAATAATCTGAATGATGTCAATGGCATTCGGATCGATCAAACCTTACGGCTGACTCCTCCTGAGGGCGCTGTAGAAGTTCGCCCTTTGAAAATGGATGAACCTGTCAAAGCAGATAGTAAGGCTGACAAGTCAGACAATAAGAATTACCCAAAAGTAGTCAAATTACCTTACGGTAGTCAGTCTGCCAGCGCAGTTGCGGCACTCTCTGACGGGCCGGTTGTTGCGTCAAAATTACAAACTGACCCGGCTAAATTACCGTCTGTCGCCGCAAAACCAGCGGCTGAGGTCAAAGCGGCTTCTGCGGTTAAAACTGTAACAAAACCCAATGGAAATGAGCCTTCTGCGCAAAATGGCGGCGAAGAAAAAACCGGCGAATGGGCCTGGCCGACGGCCGGACGAGCGGTAAAGGGGTTTTCTGATGAAAATCGCGGTATTGATATCTCAGGCAAAATGGGCCAGTCTGTAGTTGCATCAGCTAAGGGTAAGGTTGTTTACGCCGGAGCCGGGTTACGGGGTTATGGAAAGATGATTATCCTTAAACATAACCAAGAGTTTCTGACTGCTTATGCAAACAATAGTAAGCTTGTTGTTAAAGAAGGGGACGAGGTCAGGAAGGGAGAAAAAATTGCTGAGATGGGCAACAGTGATAGTGATCAGGTCAAACTGCACTTTGAAATGCGCAGATTTGGGAAGCCGGTAGACCCTGCTAAATACATCCAAGCGGAAAAATCATGAACGATCAGCTTGATATTCTGGAAGAAGAACTTCTCGAGGAGACTGATGACCTTGAGAAGTCTGAACATGAAGAAGGTACTGAGGTTGAAGCCGAGCCGGCTGCAGATGAGGCCGAGGCACATGTTCATGAAAGTACTGGTGATGTGACTCAGATTTATCTCAACGAAATTGGCCAGAGTAAGCTGCTGACCCCGGATGAAGAGCGAGCCTTATCGCGACGGGTGGTGCAGGGGGATTTTCAGGCCAGGCAAAAAATGATTGAACACAATCTGCGCCTGGTTGTGAATATCGCCAAGCATTATATAAACCGGGGCATGACCCTTCTTGATTTAATTGAAGAAGGGAATATTGGATTAATGCACGCACTGGAAAAATTTGATCCGGAACGCGGATTCCGTTTTTCTACTTATGCCACCTGGTGGATCCGGCAAAGTGTGGAACGGGCGATTATGAATCAATCGCGCACCATCCGTTTACCTGTGCATGTGATCAAAGAATTAAATGTTTATTTGCGGGCCCAAAGGCATCTGGAAGCGCAATTAGGGCATGAGCCGGCCATTGAAGATATTGCCCATTTAGTTGGCAAATCG
>JBOFGM010000012.1:0-1637 GCA_051649105.1 Iodobacter sp.
CCGGATAATTGCGCCGGATATTTATCTTCAATACCGGCAAGACCAATTAATTCCAGCAGGCTGGTAACGCGCGCGGCCTTATCGCTGCTGCGGCCCTTTAAGCCGTAGGCAATATTGTCCTGCACATTTAAATTGGGGAATAAGGCATAGGACTGAAAGACAATCCCGTAATCACGCTTGGCAGCGGCCAGCCGGGTAATGTCTTTTTCTTCCACCCGGATGCTGCCGGCATCGGCCGACTCCAGCCCGGCAATCAGCCGCAATAAGGTGGTTTTGCCGCAGCCCGATGGCCCCAGCAAACAGAGCAATTCGCCTTTTTTAACATTTAAATTAATTTTTTTTAATGCGGTAAACGAGCCAAAATGTTTGGCCAGCCCTTCAATGGTTAAATAATCCGTGCTATGGACCATATTTAATTCTGAATTTCTGTTCATTGGTATTGCCTGGGCCGCGATAGAATCAAAACGCAGAAAAAAACAAAGCCGCCGGATATCAGATAGAACCCGTTTTACAGATATTCAGCGGCTTCATTTCATTTCAAACGCCAAAAACCGGCCTGCTGTGCAGCATGCCGGCCTGAGATTTCTGCTTATTTTTTAGCTTCAGATTTAGCGTCGTAACGGCGGGTCCACTCCGCCAGAATCTTGTCGCGGTTAACCGCAGACCAGCGCAGATCCTGCTTAATCAGCAAATGTTCGTAATTGGCAGGGATATGGGCGTTCGGTTTGGCAACCCCCGGATAGGCCACCACGGCAAAGTTCTTTTCATACAGCTCATTGGCGCTTTTGGAGGCCGACCAGTCCGCCAGCTTTTTAGCGGCATCCAGGTTTTTAGTGCCCTTCATAATCGCTGTAGCTTCCACATCCCAGCCCAGACCTTCCTTAGGGAAGACCAGATCAAGCGGAGCGCCGCCGTCTTTTAATTTAGCCGCACGGTATTCAAACGAGATGCCAATCGGGAACTCACCGGCAGCCGCTTGCTTGCAAGGCTTGGAGCCCGAATGGGTGTACTGCGCCATATTTTCGTGCAGCTTGTCCATATAGGCCCAGCCGTCTTTCTCACCAAAAATCTTTAACCATGCGGTGACATCAAAATAACCCGTGCCACTGGAGGCCGGGTTTGGCATCACAATCTTGCCTTTGTATTCTGGCTTGGTCAGATCACGCCAAGTTTCTGGTTTTTTTAAACCCAGTTTGGCGGCTTCTGCCGTATTAAAGCAAATGGTGGCACCCCAGACATCCATGCCAACCCATGACGGAGGATTGGTATCATCCACATATTGTTTGGATAGCTTTTCCACACCCTTGGCGGCATAAGGCTGCAACATCCCTTCTTTTTCCAGCACCAGCAGGCTGGAAGCGGCCACACCCAGCACCACATCGGCTTGCGGCGCTGCTTTTTCTGCCAATAATTTAGCCGTGATAATACCGGTGGAATCACGCACCCATTTTAATTTGATCCCAGGATTTTGTTCTTCGAATTGGGTTTGGTAGGCTTTCAGCTGATCTGCTTCTAAGGCGGTATAAACAGTCAGGGAGGTGTCGGCAAAAGCATGTCCGGCGAACATCGCACAGAGCAAGACGGCAAGACGAGTCATTCTTCTATCCTTTCACGGTCGGTAAAGTAGCTGGAGAACG
>JBOFGM010000013.1:0-2334 GCA_051649105.1 Iodobacter sp.
GGCCTGGTGGCGTTTCAACGTCAACTGACTCAGCCTTCTGTTGAAAAAAGCCTGTCTGTAGCTCGCAATGTATTTGATGCAGCCAGCGCCACTCAAAAAGAATTGAATGGTCTGATTGAAGAACAAGTATTGGAATTCAACAAAAACTTATTAGCTTCATTAGATAAAGCCAAAGAAAACGCACCAGCGGGTTCAGGCGTGGCTGTGAATGCATTGCGTAATGTGGTTGAAACTGCAAGCAACACCTACGATGCAGTGACTAAAACCAGCCAAAAAATTGCTTCAGAATTAGTAACTGCCACAGTCAGCGCTGCTGAAGCGGGCGTTAAAGCGGCAAGCAACAGCACAAAAGCTTCTGTCTGATTATTGACGGATTAATATAAAAAAAGGCACCCCAGGGTGCCTTTTTTTATGGGCGAGGCCATTACAACTGTTCAATCAGCCGGTCGAGCAGCTGCCCCATGGTCAGGCCTTGCTCGGCGGCCACGCGTTTTAATTTTTCGCGCGTGGCAATGTCCACCATGGCATTAAATTGCACCGGGGTGGTTAAGCTCATATTTTTTAATCCGGCCTGAAAACGCGCCTTTCTGCTGGCTCTTTGCCGCTCGGCAGCCGTCATGGCACGCTCACCCAAGGGGGGGCGGCCGCGGCGCTTGGCCGTTGGCATACCTGGAAGTTCAGCAGTTTTAGTATCTTCGATCTGACGCATATTACTTTGGGTACATTTGGGCGGACGCCATTTTAGTGACTGTTGAGCCATTATGTCACGTTATGAATGTATGGTATTTGTACTAAATAGCCGGTGTATTTCATTAATTCCTTTTAAATCAAGTGTATGACATTGTTGTGGTGCTGATTTTAATCGGTAAAAGAATTTATTTTTTCAGAGAAAATGATTTTTTTATGGTTTTATCGCGCCTTGCGGGAAATATCTTATTGCCAGGGCCGTGGCCGGATGTAAATACTGTCATGAAATCATCGGGACGATGTCGCCGCAGCGGTTCATACTCAATCGTATGCATGCGATTCCCCTCACTGGCCGGTTTGCCGGCCGTAAAAAGGAAACAGGATGACTAAAAAATTAAAAATTGATATCGGCATCAGCGAAAAAGACCGTAAGGCCATTGCCGGCGGGCTTTCTAAGCTATTGGCTGATAGCTACACTTTATATTTAATGACGCATAATTTTCACTGGAATGTAAAAGGCCCGCAATTTAACAGCCTGCATCTGATGTTTATGGCGCAATACACCGAGCAGTGGGGCGCGCTGGATATTATTGCCGAACGGATTCGTGCGCTGGGCGAACCTGCACCGGGCACCTATAAGGAATTTGTCCAGCTGGCATCCATTACCGAAGTGGAAGGCGTGCCTAAGGCCACCGAAATGATTCAGCATCTGGTTGCCGCCCAGGAAGCCACGGCCCGCACAGCGCGCAGCCTGTATGCCCTGGTGAACGAAGCGAATGATCAGCCCACCGCCGATATCCTGACTCAGCGGCTGGATGTGCATGAAAAAACCGCATGGATGCTGAGAAGTCTGCTGGAAGAGTAATTGGCAGTAATTTAATAAAAAGGCGATATGAAAATGTCGCCTTTTTTGCGTGTCGGATGTGGGTAATGCGAATTAAAGACTGCTGTGGCTTTGGGATAAGTGGCGCGGACTTATGGTTTGCTATCACAGTAGCTTAGCTCCTACATGAGCTATGACAAGTTTCTTTTCATTACTGGAAAGGCGAAAATAAACCCGCCCAGGGGTGCCTCCTGTAAAATAGCCATGCCGATCAAATGTTTGGCTTGTACCATCAACTTCATCATAAAAATCACAAAGAGTTCGTCGCTGATCATGCTCACCAGCAGCAACTTTTGCAGAGAACTTTGGTTCGCCAACCCCATTCCAAGCTAGAGAGTCGTTATTTAATAATTTCAGACAAATCAGAGCTTGTTTGTAAGATGCCCCATTGGTCGCTAAATCGCTGAGTTGTTTTTTTACGCCAGGTAAAAAACGCAGACCTTGATATCTAGATTCTCGTTCATTCCAGAGACTAATTGCATCGGGAGTATCCTCAAAACCAAGAGTTTGAAGCCAGTTATGGTGTTCAATTACATGCTGATTCGAGCTAATATTTCGTATTTTCTTCGTGGAGCTAGAAAGGGCGCCATTTTCATCTAACTCCGTGACGTTGGCATCTATCCAGGAGTTTTGCCAATCGGGATGAACATGGAAACTAACGGTCCCTGTTTTAAGAAGGTTTGCCCACATAAGGGCCATAGAGGCTTGACCTGCATTGGTTTGAACATCGATTGATTGCGCCTGATTAAGTAGCGGCTCAAAGC
>JBOFGM010000014.1:0-2609 GCA_051649105.1 Iodobacter sp.
TGCAACATGTGGTGGTCACCGGCCGCGCTGCAGTCAAAGAGCTGCATGATATTGCCGACACCGTTACCGTACTGAACGTTGAAAAGCATGCATATAAATCAGGCATTAAAGCGCAAAAGGGTCTGGAATGGTAAGCACCCCGACACTGCTGATTGCAGCCCCGTCCTCCGGCAGCGGCAAAACCACGATTACCGCGGCACTGGCCTGGCATCATCGCCGGCAAGGCCGAAAGGTGCGGGTATTTAAATGCGGCCCGGATTTTCTTGACCCGCTGCTCTTGACCTATGCCAGCGGAAACCCGGTCGATAATCTGGATTTATGGCTGACCGGAGAAGAACTCTGCCGCCAGATGCTGGCAGAAGCCGCACAGGACGCCGATATTATTCTGATTGAAGCTGTGATGGGGCTGTTTGATGGCGAGCCATCAGCGGCCGAACTGGCCACCCGGCTGGGCGTGCCGGTGCTGGCTATTATTGATGCCGGTGCCATGGCACAAACCTTTGGCGCGCTGGCTTTTGGTCTGGCCCATTACCGTCCCGATCTGCCCTTTTATGGCGTACTGGCCAATAAGGTGGCGGGTGAGCGGCATGCCCAAATGCTGCAGGAATCTGCACCGGCCGAACACTGGCAAGGCTGGCTGGGCAAACACAGCGCCCTGCCGGAGCGCCATCTGGGGCTGGTTTTACCTGATGAAATCGCCGATCTGGACCAAAAACTGGATGCACTGGCCGATGCCTTAGCCAGCCAGCCGATTGCCGCCTTACCACCGGCCATCAACCATGCCAGCCCGCCTCTGCCGGAATTCCCGCAGTATTTAGCCGGGCAAAAAATTGCTGTGGCCCGCGATGCGGCATTCTGCTTTATTTATCCGGCCAATTTAACGTGTCTGACCAAGATGGGGGCCGAGCTGGTGTTTTTCTCCCCGCTGGCACACGACCCACTGCCCGATGCCGATTCGCTGTGGCTGCCAGGCGGCTACCCTGAATTGCATACCGCACGGTTGTCATCTCATCCGACCATGGCTGCGGATCTGCAAAACTGGCACCATGCCGGCAAACCCATTTTTGCTGAATGTGGCGGCATGCTGGCGCTGACCCGATCGCTCACTCTGGCCGATGGCAGCAGTCACCCAATGTGGGGGCTGCTCGACGCCGAAGCCACCATGCAAACCCGTTTATCTGCGCTGGGCATGCAGGCCTTTGATCTGGGAGCCGGCGAGCTGCGCGGCCATACCTTTCATTACTCCACCCTGAACAGCCCGCTGCAGCCCTTGCTGCATGCCACCCCCTGCCGTACCGGCAGTAAAGGCGAAGCGATTTATCGTCAGGGCAGCCTGACAGCCAGCTATGTTCATGCCTGGATGATGAGTCATCCTGCCGCAAGTGCCGCTCTTTTTGGAAAATCTTCATGAAACAATGGATTCCCGTAGCACTGGCCTCTCTGCTATCAGCCCATACCATAGCCGCCAGCGTAAGCGTTAAAGATGACCGCGGCCAAACCATTACACTGGCTCAGCCCGCGCAGCGGATTATCAGCCTTGCCCCGCATGCCACCGAAGACTTATTTGCCATTGGTGCAGGCAAGCTGATTGTAGGCGCGGTTAATTACAGCGATTACCCGCCGGAAGCCAATAAAATCGAACGGATCGGCGGTTATAACGGCTTTGATCTGGAGCGAATCCGCGCCTTGAAACCCGATCTGATTATTGCCTGGCAAAGCGGCAATCCGGCCAGGCAACTGGCGCAGATTGAAACCCTGGGCCTGCCGGTTTTTTATACCTTTTCTAAAAAGCTGGGAGATGTTCCGACGGTACTGGAGCGTTTAGGCGTATTAACCGCCAAAGATGCAGAAGCCAAAATAGCCGCCGGACAATTCAGGGATAAGCTGGCCAGCTTAGAAAAAACCTATGCCCATAAAAAACCGGTGCGGGTGTTTTATCAGGTCTGGGACCGCCCCCTGATGACCATTAACCGCGAGCAGATTATCTCAGATGCCATGCGTATCTGCGGAGGGGTAAATGTCTTTGGCTCATTACCGGCCCTGGTGCCAACCATTGATGATGAAGCCGTTTTAGCCGCCAATCCCGATCTGATTGCCACCAGCGGAGAGCCCGGTGTAAAGGCTGACTGGCTGAACCGCTGGAAACGCTGGCCGAACCTGAAAGCCAGTAAAAATAAGCAATTTTACGTTCTGCCCAAAGATCTTCTGAACCGGATGGGGCCAAGACTGGTTGAAGGCACGGCCAAATTATGTGAAGCCATTGATCAGGCACGATAAAACAAAGAACCGACTATGACGCACACCCGCCTTACTCCTTTACGACTCACCCTGACGCTGCTCTCTCTGGCTGCCTTGCTGCTGCTGACCGTTATGATCAGTATGTGTTTTGGCAGCACCAGCTACCGGCCTTGGCAATTATTGGGCCAGGGCCCGGATGCGGCGCTGGCCCGCGATGTGGTGATGGAACTGCGCCTGCCGCGAACGCTCGCCGCCGTGGCCGTAGGGGGCTTACTGGCCCTGGCCGGTGCGCTGCAACAGGTGCTGCTCAGAAATCCGCTGGCTGATCCTTATATTTTGGGGACATCTGGTGGCGCCAGTGTCGGTGCATT
>JBOFGM010000015.1:0-6352 GCA_051649105.1 Iodobacter sp.
CCACGACACCGGGAAAAAAGCAACGGGTGGATGGGAGGGCTGGCCCTGATGGCGTTGGCTGTGGCCATTGGTGCCCAGCCGCTGACCCGTAAACTGACCCGCCGGCTGGAAGCGCTGGCCAATCAGCTCGATGCTCTGGGCGAAGGCGATTTTTCTGCCCGCCTGCCGGTGCAGGGCAAGGATGAAGTCTCCCGGCTGGCTCAGCGCTTTAATCTGGCCGCCGAAAAAATAGCGGAGCTGCTCAATACGCATAAAAATCTGCTGGCCCATGCCTCGCATGAGCTGCGCTCCCCGCTGGCCCGCTTACAAATGGCCGCCACCCTGCTGGGCGATCATGCTCCCGCCTATTTGCAAGCCGAACTGAGCCAAAATATCACCGAGCTCAATGAATTGGTCGAAGAAATTCTGCTGATGAGCCGGCTGGAAGCGCGTCCGCAAAGTATGCAAACCACTCCGGTGAATTTACTGGCGCTGTGCCAGGCCGAAGCGGCACCTTATCAGGCCAGCGTGGAAGGGCCGCCGCTCAGTATCGATGGCGATGCGCGGCTGATTAAAAGACTGGTGCGCAATTTACTGGAAAACGCATCCCGCTATGGCAAGGCCCCTTTCAGTATCCGGATCGGCCAGGAAGGCAACCAGATTGCACTTTATGTCTGCGATCAGGGCAAAGGCATTTCTCCCGAGGCCTGGCCGCATTTATACGAGCCTTTTTACCGTCCGCCCGGCACGCCGGAGGGCAAGGGAGGCCATGGTCTGGGGCTGGCTCTGGTGCAAAAAATTGCCCGCCACCATCATGGTGAGGTGCAATATCTGCCGCAAACCGGGCAAGGCAGCTGCTTTAAAGTAACCTTAGCCGCATTGCCCCCGGCTTTATAAGCGGTATTGTGCAATGGTCTGCCGCACCGATTCGGCTGTTACCCGCAGATTTTCGGCAGAATCTGCGGCGCTTTTTGCCTCGCCGCTGGTTTCTTCGGCCATATGGGCAATTTGCTCCACCTGCTGCGCCATCAGCAGGCTGGCGCTGCCTTGCTCGGCCAGCGACTGGGATATTTCTGCCGCAAAACCTGCCACCAGTGCCGAGCTGCTGCGAATTTCAGCGATAGCTGCACCGGCTTGCCGGGCTTGCACCACGCCGCCTTCCACATAGGCCACCACTTCATGCATGCGCGAAACGGCACGATCGGCACCAGACTGAATCGAGCCAATAGTGCCGGTAATTTCCTGCGCCGACAGGCTGGTGCGCTCGGCCAGCTTACGCACTTCATCGGCCACCACGGCAAAACTGCGGCCTTGCTCACCAGCCCGCGCGGCTTCAATGGCGGCATTGAGCGCCAGTAAATTGGTCTGATCGGCAATATCTTTAATTACCCCCACCACCGAGCGGATCTCATTGCTTTTAAGCTGTAAATCGCTCATTTCAGCCGAGGAATCATGCACAATGCCGGCGATTTTTTCTATTTCAGTAATGGTGGCAGAAATCACCCGCTCGCCATTCACCGCCAGATTGCCGGATTCTTCAGAGCGCAAATGGGCATCCTGCGCCCGCCCGGCCACATGATTAATACTGACTGTCACCTGCTCCACGGAAGCGGCCATATGGGATGCGGCTTCGCTGGATAAACCGGCCGTATCTGACAGAGACTTGGCACTGGCCGACACCTCGCCGGCGGAGCTGGCCATATACTGAATATCCTGGCCAATAGAAGAAAAGCTTTTTTGCACCGAATCCAGCAAATGATTAAAAGCCTGCACCAGCCGGCCTATTTCATCGCCATTTTTAACATTAAAACGCCGGGTAAAATCCAGCTGACTTTCAATATGCAAAACGGTAGCCAGTGTTTCGATTAAAGGATTTCTGATCGCCCGGAAGATCCAGATACCAAAGACAATAATCAGGCATAAAGAAATACCAATAGTAATCGCAAATACAATCAGCGTATTACGATATGACACCCCGGAATCCGCCACCGTTTGCCGGGCACTTTCTTCATTAAACTTAATCAGCTTATCCACGGCAGCAGTCAGATTGCGATAGCTGGTAAAACCCCGCCCGTCCGCCAGCGCATAGGCTGAATTTAAATCCCGCGCGGTGGAAATTTTAATCACGCCATCAAAGACAGAGCCATATTCCTCCAGCGTTTTATTTAAGCGATCAAATAATTCCTGCTCGGCCGGGCTTTGAATTAATTTGCGGTAAGCGGCCATGGATTCGGCCAGCAATTGCTTGTTTTTATTGATTTCTTCCAGATTGGTGGCTTTTTGCTGATCATTGGGCGAGAGCATATGCACAAACATCACAATTCTGTTTCTGTTGACCAGCGTGGCGATCCGGTTGACCACCAGGGTACTGGCCATGGAATTGTCAGCCAGATCGGTCAGGCTTGACTGCTGATCATGCAGTTTTTTAGCGGCCACGCCAGCCACAAGGCAAAGAGAAAAAACCGCGGCAAAAATAAGCACTATCAGGCGCTGAGAAATAGACATGGCCGGCTCTTTTGAAAAATCGATCAGCCATCAATATAGTCACACTACGGCAATAATTTACCGCTAATTGCCAGGCCAGCCATAAAAACTGATTTTTCTATTACTCAAAACTTTTATACATAATCAGCGTATCCACCCTTCCCAGCTGCTTATGCTGATAAGCCTGCGGCACCCGGCCCACAATGCTGAAACCCAGCTTTTGCCACAGCGCCACCGCCACGGTATTGGACGCAACCACGGCATTAAATTGCATGGCTTTAAACCCCAGCGCCTGCGCCCTTTCTTGTGAATGGTTGCAAAGCACGGTAGCCAGCCCGCGGCCGCGCGCTGCCTCAGCCACCATATAGCCGCAATTACAAATATGCGCGCCAGGCCCCGCCGCATTGGCCTTAATGTAATAGGATCCCAGCACCACACCGCCGGCCACGGCGGCATAGCACTCCTGGGGCAGGCAGCACCACAGCTCATAAGCTTGCTCCAGCGTCATCCGCGGATCATACGCATAGGTTTCCTCAGCCTGAATCACCGCTGCAAAAACCGGCCAGAACTGCTCAAACAACAGGGCCGTCATAGGGACCAGCTGCACATCGTTTTTCATATTGCCAACTCCACACTGACAAAAAGTTAAAGAAATGGTCATTAATCCTCCATAAACGCCCGTTAAGCTATTTAACAGAAACCAACGCCGGGAAAGAAAATGACCACTGAAAAATTTGGCCCCGTAACCGCGGAAGAATATTCAGCCCAGACCCATGATCCCATCGATCGCCCGGCTCCGGAAGAAAAGGTTTTTGAGCTGGGTCTGGTGATGGCTGGTGCCGTTTCGGCCGGGTCCTACAGCGCCGGGGTGATGGATTTTCTGATTGAAGCGCTGGATGAATGGCAGGCGCACGAGCAAGACACGACCAAACATCAGATCAAACTGGCAGCCATCAGCGGCGCATCGGCCGGCAGTATGGTCGCCACCATTGCCAGTGCTTTTTTACATCAGCGCTTTGATCACGGCCCCCAAAGCAGTAATCCACTGTATCAGGTCTGGGTGAATGAAGTGGATATCAGCGGTCTGTTGGAAACGGCGGATCTGGAGCGCGCCGATGAAAAAATCCCTTCCGTTTTAGACAGCAGCCTGCTGGACCGGGCCGCCGCACTCTGTATCCGGCCCTGGCCGGCCCACTGGGGCAATACCGAGCCGCAAACCATAAACCGGCCCTGGCTGGGGGCGGCAGATGGCAGGCCACTGCGGCTGATTTTTACCCAGACCAATTTAAATGGCGTGCCTTACCGCGCCAGCTTAAGCGGCGGCAGCCAGAGCATGACGCTGCATGGCGACCATATTCGCTTTACCCTGTCGGCCCAAACCCGCCGCCCGGATGAATATCCGCTTGACCCGGCAAAAGCCCATAGTGCAGACCAGAACTGGCATTTTTTAATCCGCCATGCCCTCGCTTCCGGCGCATTTCCGGTTGGGCTGGCACACCGCCAGCTGGAGCGGCGCAGCTATGATTATTGTTTTCGCTATGAGCCCTGCCATGCCGGGCCATACCATGCCATCCGCCTGCAACCGGCCAGCCTGCCCTTATCCGGCGGGCAAAATTATGACTACCGCTATTTAAGCAGTGATGGCGGCATTTGTAATAACGAGCCCTTTATGCTGCTGCATCAGGAGCTGGCCGGGATTGGCGGCAGCAATCAAAGAAATGGCAGCTCTGCCTGCCGTGCCGCGATTATGATCGATCCTTTTCCCGATCAGAAAGACTATAAAGCGCCGACAGGGGACGAAGATATGCTGGATATTATTGTGCCGCTGCTGGAGGCCATGAAAGATCAGTGCCGCTATAGCGCTAATGAGCTGATGCTGGCCGATCAGGGCAATATCTACAGCCGCTTTTTAATTGCACCAAGCAACAGCCATGGAATGGACATGCCGGTAAACAGCCCCCGGGCACTGGCTGCCGGTGGGCTGGGCGGGTTTTCAGGCTTTTTATGCGCCGCATTTCGCCATCATGACTTTATGCTTGGGCGTTATAACTGCCAGCAATTTCTGCGCGAACACTTATCCGTGGCTCAGGGCAACCCTCATGTTACAGGCGCTGCCAGCACAAGCTCCGCTGAAGTCCCGCTGATTCCGCTTCACGGTTCTGCGGACCAGGAACAAAGCCGGCCGGTCTGGCCGGTGGACAGCATCAGTGAAAATCAGTTTATTGCGCTGGCCGATCAGATGGATGAGAGGCTGAGAAAATTGCTGCGGCGCAGTGCTCACCGGCAGAAGATTGTCCCGGCCTGGCTGCTGCAATTATTACTGAACTGGCAGCGGGACAAAATTGTCGACACCATGATGTCTGTCCTGCATAACGATATGTATGACGCCGGCCTGTTATCCAAAGGGATTGCCTGGCGGCGGCCACCGCCCATGCGCCCGCATCAGGCTTAATCTTGTTCGGCCTGCAAATAAACCGGCAGACGCTTTTTAAGTAAGGCGTCGCGCTGGTTACCGATGTTTTTCCAGATACAGGCACTGATTTGCGGGTTTTCTTTATAAAAACGCTGGCTGAAGGTTAAAAAATAATCTTTCACGCTGATGGGCGGCTGCATTATTTTCATTTTAAAATTTAAATTGTGCTCCAGAAAATCCTCTCCCACATTTTGGTGGATTGCATAGGCATCAATCCGGCCGGCCTGTAATTTAGAGAAGTTATTTCTGACGCTGAGAGCCGTTTCAAAGGGCATATTCAGCCGTTCCAGGTCTTTAATCACCGACCAGCCCATATTCACGCCCACCCGTTGCAGATGCGCATTAAAGCGCTGACCATCCCACTCCAGTCGTGAGCGCTCATTAATGTAAAAGACATAGCTGAGGGTGCTTAAACGCTGAGCATGATCCGGCTGATTGCCTTTCATAGGATAAACGGCAAAGCGGGCTCTCTCAGGGGTATAAGAGATCATCAGCACGCCCTGCACCACATTCTTTTCTAAATTTTGCAGCAAACGCAGCGGTGGCAAGCGTTCCAGCTCCAGAGCCACATTGCAGCCCTGCACAGCCAATTGTATCTGTTCAATGGACAGCCCCGGCAGGGGGCGAAGCTGGCTCCCCTCGCCCATAATATAGGGCGCGGATGATTGCTCGTTGACCGCCACCCGCAATTTCACGCTGCCCCCGGCCACAGCAGACAGCGAATAGAAAAGCAGAAAGAAAATCAGAGGCATAGTTTGTAAGCGGGTCATAGTATAAGTTACGTTAGCTTATAAGCCCCCTGCATAGCAATACGGCACTATGAGTGCGGGTTAAAAACAACCGCTGTTTACAAGGTCATGGAAGGCCACACCGCACACAAAGAGTCCGACACTGCTTATAATCGGCACTTCTTTATCCTGGTGTGTTTTATGTCCTGGCTGCAATACTGGCGCACTCCCCTCTGTTTATCCCCCCGCCCCTTACTGCCCTGGCTGACCGAACGCGGCTCGCTGACTGCCATGCTGATGGCACACTTTCCCAGAATTACAGTGCGGGTGCTATTTCAGGGCTGGCAAAAAGCGCATGCCGATGAGGCCGGCTGTATCGGCGCACCATCCCGCGGGCATGTGGCCTGCCGTGAGGTGCTGTTACAAAGCAAGGGCACGCCGCTGGTATTTGCCCATAGCATCACCCTGCCTGCCGCCTTAAACAAAGGATTCCATTTATTTGGCCGCAGCGGCAGCCGCCCGCTGGGCGCACTGCTGTTTGCTGACCCAACCATCCGGCGCTCAGGATTAAGCTGGTGCTGTCTGAGCCGCCGCCACCCGCTGTGGCAAAAAGCAGAGGCCGCCGCTGGCCCCCTGCCTGAGCGGCTCTGGGCCAGGCGCTCTGTCTTTTATGCCGGAAAAGATCGCT
>JBOFGM010000016.1:0-5251 GCA_051649105.1 Iodobacter sp.
AAGATCAATCACCAGCCGGTGTTTATATTCGCCCACCGGGTTCAGGGTAAAAATCTGCGGTTTGATTTCGGTTTTTAAATCCAGGACCAGCCGCACCGTGCCCGGTTTATTGCGCGCAGCGCGCAGCTGCTGAATATAGGGATCATCACCGCTGACTTTGCTGGCCAGGCTTTGCAGCTCGTTATTGATATCGATCCCTTCCAGATCGACCACCAGCCTTTCCGGGTCTTTTAATGAAAATTGCTTAAAGGTCAGCGCCACGGTGGATTCAATGGTGACGCGGGTATAGGCCTGGGCCGGCCATACCCGTACGGCCACCACATTGGCGGCAGGTGCGGCAAACCCCAGCGGGGTAACGGCCAGCAGCAGCGAGGCACTGGCCCCGCGTAAGATATCGCGGCGGTTAAGCGCCGGCAGAGTCAGGTTTTCTAAACCTGTTGGGAAAGACGATTGAGGCATGTTCGGCCTTGCTCACTGAATGCTTGAATGGTAGCCATACGGCCATCGTTGTCGGGTACCAGATAAATAATCCAGTCGGGAACCGGTAATAAACCTTCTGCTTTATCTGCCCATTCGATCAGGCAAATGGATGCAGGATTAAAATAGTCTCTGAAACCTGCGTCTTCCCATTCGCTGGCATCATTAAATCTATACAAATCAAAGTGATATAAGTATAAGTTAGAAACAGTATAAGGTTCAACCAGGGTATATGTGGGGCTTTTTACCCGGCCGGAAAAACCCAGCCCGCGCAACAGCCCGCGGCTGAGGGTGGTTTTACCTGCACCCAGATTGCCTTCCAGAAAAATCACCATGCCCGGCATAATGCAAGCCGCGAGGCGCGCGCCCAAGGCCAGCGTGGCCTCTTCATCCGGCAAATTAAAATCTTGCGTATTCTGCATCTGTCTTTATCCCATCATCAATCATCTGCTTTATGCAATCCATCACCCTTGGTTCTCAAGCAGGCAAATTGCGGGTGAAGCCGGTATTATCCGGCTTATGCATACGTCCCCACACTTATTAAATTATCAAGAACTCGCCTTGCGCATTAAAACCTGGGCGCAAGAACTGGGTTTTGCCCGTGCCGGCATCACCGGCACCGATCTGAGCCATGCCGAAGCGGGGTTGCAGCAATGGCTGGACGCCGGTTTTCACGGTGAGATGGATTATATGGCAAGGCACGGTATGAAACGCGCCAGACCGCACGAATTACATCCCGGCACTATTTCACTTATTTCTGTTTTTTTGCCTTATTTGCCTCCTGCGGCGGCCGGATCGGACGCCATTCTGGCCGACAGCAGCAAGGCTTACCTTTCCCGCTACGCGCTGGGGCGTGATTATCACAAGGTATTACGCAGCCGATTACAGCAGCTGGCCGAGCGCCTTGCGGCAGAAATTGGCCCTTTTGGCCACCGGGTTTTTGTGGATTCTGCTCCGGTGATGGAGGTTGAGCTGGCGACGCAGGCCGGCCAGGGCTGGCGGGGTAAGCATACGCTGCTGATTAACCGTGATTACGGCTCTTATTTTTTTATTGGCGAACTCTTTACCGATTTACCGCTGCCGGCAGATCCGCCGCAGGCAGAGGAGCACTGTGGCCGTTGCACCCGTTGCATCAGTGCCTGCCCGACCGGGGCCATTGTGGCGCCTTATCAGGTGGATGCCCGCCGCTGTATTTCTTATCTTACCATTGAGCTTAAAGGTAGCATTCCCGAAGAGTTCCGACCTATGCTGGGTAATCGGGTCTATGGTTGTGATGATTGCCAGCTGGTCTGCCCGTGGAACCGTTTTGCAGTGGAAACCACAGAAAGTGATTTCCATGTGAGGCATGGTCTGGATGATGTGACTTTGCTGGAGTTATTTGCCTGGTCTGAAGCCGAGTTTCAAAAAAAAATGGCCGGCAGCCCGATTTATCGTATTGGTTATCAGCAGTGGCTTAGAAATCTTGCCGTAGGGCTGGGTAATGCGGCGACCTCAGCCGCGGTGATAGCGGCATTGGCGGCCAGAGCCAATGACGACAGTGAATTGGTGCGTGAGCATGTGCTTTGGGCTTTAAAGCAGCATCAGGGGAAATAACGCCGGGTGTTGTATTTATGCTGTCAGCTGGATGTTTTAATAAAGGGAGCTTATTGTTTAGCATTTGTATTTTCCTCGTGTGTACTTTTACAGGTTAATGCTTACCTGAGTAGAAATACCGAGCTATATTTGCGTATGCTAATATGCGATTTTAAATGCGTACTGAGTGATCCCTCCAATGTACTGACCCTGAATTGGAGTTTTGTATTAATTAAACAAGTCTTGTCCTGATTAAAGTGAGAACGAAATGGGCTTTCTGATGAAATACCGGGTAAGTACCCGTTTGCTATTTCTCTGTATTTTTGCCCTGATGGGCATGGTGTTGTTAAGTGTGCTGAGTATGAAGTCGTTGCGCGAGACGATGATGCAGGACCGGATGGATAAGGTGAGAAATCAGGTCGAAACGGCGGCAGGCGTGATCGGGCGCTTCCATACCCTTAGCCAGAAGGGCGCGATGAGCACCGAGGATGCGCAAAAGATGGCCATAGGTGCGCTGCGTGATGTGCGCTATAGCAAAACAGAATATTTCTTTATTTTTGACACCAATCAGATTTATAAAATGTTGCCGACCAAGCCTGAATTTGAAGGGCAATATAAAGGCGATTTAAAAGATACTAATGGCAAATTGATTTTAAAAGAATTAACAAAATCAGCGCAGCAGGGTGGTGGTTTTGTTGATTATTACTTTTTCAAAAAAGGCTCTGATATTCCTCAGCCTAAAATCTCTTATGCCATGCTGATTCCAGACTGGAATTGGGTAATTGGTACCGGTATTTATGTGGATGATGTGGATGCCGAATTCCAGAAAAATATGATTGCCGGTTTTGCCAAATTATTGGTGCTGGCTGTTTTAATTGCTCTGGTGGCCTGGAAGATTGCACAAAGTATTTTGCAACAGCTGGGAGGCGAGCCGAACGATGGCATTATGGTGATGCGCAGGGTGGCAGACGGAGATTTGCAAATTCATGTCACTTCGGCTTATTCAGGCAGTATGCTCGATTCCCTGGGTGAGATGGTTACCGGGCTGAACCGGGTGATGCGCAATGTGCGCAGTGATGCCAGTTTGCTCAATGACCGTGCCGCGCAAATTGCTAATTCCAGTAAGGAAATCTCGATTGCTGCGACCCGCCAGTCTGATGCCACCACCACCATGGCCGCTGCGATGGAAGAGCTGACTGTCAGTATCAACCATATTTCAGAAGGCTCGGGTGTGGCTGAACAGGCATCACGTCAGGCAACCGAGCTGGCCCGCACCGGAGTGGTGCAGGTGGCCGAAGTCACCAGCACCATGGAGAAAATTGCCAGCAATGTAGCCGATGCCACGACGCAAATTCGCCAGCTGGATGCCAAGGCACGGGAAATTTCCAGCGTTGCGGCTGAAATTAAAGATATTGCCGGGCAAACTAATCTGCTGGCGCTGAATGCTGCCATTGAGGCGGCCCGTGCAGGTGAACAGGGCCGTGGTTTTGCTGTGGTGGCCGATGAGGTGCGTAAACTGGCCGAAAGAACCTCGGTTGCCACCGTTAATATTGCAGAGATGCTGGCCGCTATTCAGAGTGAAACCATTGGTGTGGTAAATGTAATGAGTGCCGCGCTGCCGCAGGTTGAGCACGGGGTGCAATTATCCCGCCATGTGGCCGTATCCCTGGGCAGTATTCATTCCGGTGCGGAATCAACTTTAGCCAGCCTGCAAGAAATGGCCTCGGCGACTCGTGAGCAAAGTGTCGCCAGCAACAGTATTGCTTCCCGCGTGGAAGATATTTCTCAAATGGTGGAAGAAACCAGCACCTCCATCCAGCATGCGGCTGAAAATGCCGTTCAGGTTGAGCATATTGCCAACCAGCTGAATGAAGGCGTCAGCCACTTTAAGGTGTAACCGGGTTGGCCCCGCCAGCTTCTGGCGGGGCAGCACGATCAGCCGGCATCCTGTAATAACATCATGGGTGATGTTTTACTTAAACGGTGCAGGCGTCTGATGACGGCCAGTGTGGTAATGGCCGCTCCCGTCAGCAGGCTGGCAAAAGGCAGCCAGTAGTTAAAGCTGACCGGCAGCTGCAGCAACTCTTTACCCACCACCATGCCACCGGCACTGGCCATTAAACCAGCGATCAATCCTGCAATACTCCCCACCAAAATACTTTCTGCCAGCCATAAGCGGCGCAACTTTGCCGAGGTTGCACCTAAGGCCCGCAAAATAGCGGCTTCACGGGCGCGTTCTGCTTCGGTGGTGTCAAGTGCCGCAAACAGCACGGTGATTCCGGCGGCTATGCAAAAAATAAACACCAGACGCAGCGCTGCTGCAGATAAATCCAGAATACGCCGTACTTCTGCCAGCACCTGGCCGACATCAATCACCGTAATATTGGGCAGTGCCTGCACCAGAGCCGGCACCAGTGTTTTTTGCTCTTCAGTTAAATGAAAGCTGGTAATCAGGCTGGTGGGTAAATCGGCCACCATCGCCTTGCTGGCCACAACAAAAAAGTTAACCCGGAAAGAATCCCAGTTCACTTCGCGAAAATTAACCACCGGGCCGGTCATGGTATTGCCGGCAATATCAAAGCTCAGTACATCGCCCATTTTGATATTTAATGTTTTGGCCAGACCCGCCTCAACAGAAAACCCTGGTTTATGATCATCCAGCGCAGCTCCTTCTGTAATGCGATTATCGTGATTCAGAATATCGCCCCAGGACAGATTAAATTCCCGCTCTGCCAGATGCTGTGCCCGCTCTTCGGTAAAGGCTTGCGGATTTACGCTTTGCTGGTTTTTTTGGGTCCAGCGGCCGCGGATCATACTTTGCAGCGCAGGGGGCCGGATGCCACGGTCAATAAAGCGCTGGTTAAACTGTTGCTCCTGCCCGGGCTGAATATTCACGGCAAAATGGTTAGGGGCATCGGCGGCCACCCGGCCTTCCCATGTTTTGAGTAAATCGCCTTCCACCACCGTCAGCAGCCAGATCCCCAAGAGGCCAATGGCCAGCGCGCCCAGCTGGGCAAAGGCGAGACCCGGGCGGCGCAGCAGCTGGCGCAGTGCCAGTTTCAGCGGGTTATCCGGCAAGATTTTGGGCAGCAGCCAAAGCAGGCCCAGCCCGCTGCCGCCGGCCAGCAGCAGGGTGGCCACAATGCCGGAGCCCACAATCAGCGCCAGTTTTGCTTCTGCTGCAATCCACCATCGCAATAAC
>JBOFGM010000017.1:0-6972 GCA_051649105.1 Iodobacter sp.
TCCGGGTGATTTACTGGGCGCACTGACAGGGGACGCCGGCCTGAGCAAAGAGCAGGTTGGTAAAATCAATGTGTTTGAGTTTCTGACTTATGTGGCCATTGACCGCCGCGTGGCAGATAAAGCCTTTAACAGCCTGAGCCAGGGCAATATTAAAGGCCGCAGCTTTAAAATGCGTTTTCTGGGCGATTAACCGCCTCAACCCGGCCTGGCAGCAGCGCTGCCGGGCCGGGAGTTTAAAATTCTCAGCGTCCGTGATGCCGACAAGCGGCATGTAATCTGCACAAAATTGAGATTGCTTTACACGACCCGCCGCGGACGCAGGTATAATCCGGCCGGTGCGCGCGTTACCCAGTCTCCGCGCTGCACGATCCAAATACACCATTAATGATTTTGTCTGCCCGTTGTCGCCTGTCAGCTTATTCAGGCAACCCGGCCGGATTTGTTCTTTAATGCCCTGTTTGGCTAAGGTTTCTAAACACCTACCCCATCTGCCTTTGACTGGCGCCGCTCTCGGCGACAGGCCGATATCTCCTCTGGAGTTTGAATGAGTTTTTCCGCCCTAGGGCTTGCGGACGATATCGTCCGTGCCGTTACTGAACTTGGCTACACCACACCAACCCCTATTCAGCAACAGGCGATTCCTGCCGTGTTATCTGGTGGTGACTTACTGGCCGGTGCGCAAACAGGTACAGGTAAAACTGCTGGTTTTACCCTGCCCCTGCTGCATATCCTGAGCACTAAGCCTGCCACAAGCAAAAAGATTCGCGCCCTGATTCTGACACCTACCCGTGAATTAGCCGCGCAGGTTGAAGAAAGCGTTCGCGACTATGGTAAATACCTGCCACTGAAATCCATGATGATGTTTGGTGGCGTTAGTATTAACCCGCAAATTAAACAGCTGAAAGGCCAGGTCGATATTCTGGTCGCCACACCAGGGCGTTTACTGGATCATATTTCCCAAAAAACCGTTGATTTAAGCGGCGTGGAAGTACTGATTCTGGATGAAGCCGACCGTATGCTCGATATGGGCTTTATCCGTGATATTAAGAAAGTACTGGCCCTGTTACCGGTAAAACGTCAGAACCTGCTGTTTTCAGCCACGTTCTCTGATGAAATTAAAACACTGGCCGATGGCCTGCTGGATAACCCGGCGCTGATCGAAGTGGCCCGCCGCAATGCCACAGCCGAAATGATCACGCAAAAGGTTTACTTTGTTGACCGTGAGCGTAAACGTGAACTGCTGACCCAGCTGATTAAAGAAAAAAACTGGTTCCAGGTGCTGGTCTTTACCCGTACCAAGCACGGTGCCAATCGTCTGGCAGAACAACTGAGCAAAGACGGCATCAATTCGCTGGCAATTCACGGCAATAAGAGCCAGGCAGCGCGTACCCGTGCCTTAGCCGAATTTAAATCCGGTACTTTGCAAGTATTGTGCGCCACCGATATTGCGGCCCGCGGGATTGATATTGAAGAGCTGCCGCACGTCGTTAACTTTGAGCTGCCCAATGTAGCCGAAGATTATGTGCACCGTATTGGCCGTACCGGCCGTGCCGGCTCGGAAGGCGAAGCGATCTCTCTGGTTTGTGTGGATGAACACAAGCTGTTAAATGATATTGAACGCCTGATTAAACGCGATATCACCCGTGAAACCGTAGAAGGTTTTGCCGTTGATCCAAGCATCAAAGCCGAGCCAATTTTAAATGGCCGCAATGGTGCGCCGCGTAACCGCGATCCGCGTAATCCAAACAGTGGTCGCCCTCCACGCGGTCATAACCGTACAGACCGTGCTCCGGCCGCTGCTGCGACAGGCGATGCGGCCCGTCCGCCACGCGCTCCGCGCACACCACGTACCGGCGAAGACGCCCGTCCGGCAGGCCGCTTTAATCCTGATGCCCGTCCGGCTGGCCGTTTTAACCCGGATGCCCGTCCTGCAGGTGAAGGCCGCGCTCCGGCAGCCCGTGATGGCCGCGCACCCGCAGCCCGCACTGGCGATGGCCGTCCTGCTCCACGCACTGCCCGTACGGATGCCGCAGGCCAGGGTCGTGCTCCGCAAGACCGTGGTTATCCGGATCGCAGCCGCAGCGATGCACGCAGCACCGCACCGCGGGCTCCTTCCAAGCCGCGTGGCGATCAGCAACCGCTGAGTAATGAAAACACCCCGGTCGCTGCATTATTTGCACCGATCAAACGATCGGGTGGTCGTCATCACTAAGCTTTAAACTGAAATTAAAACGGCGCTTTATGCGCCGTTTTTTTATGCAAAATGGCAAACCTTGGGCAAGCTCAAACTGCCTGTCACAACAAAAAGTTATGCTAATGGCCATTACTCAGAGGGCGAGCTCCATGACAAAGAATCATCCAAAATTGCCAGAAAACCCTTATTACGAGGGTGTGCCCGGTTATATGACTGAGGTCTATGACTGGGCTTACGTCAACCCTAAGCGGGTCAACCAACTGGACCATAACCTGGTCGTCAAGGTACTGCTGTTTGGTAATGATCAGCGCCTGATGCGTGCCTATTTAGATGAAATTCAGCCAGGCATGAAAGTCTGGCAAGTGGCGCATGTTTACGGTGATCTGGTACGTAAAGTGGCACAAAAAACCGGCCCGGCTGGTGTTTTCCATCTGACCGATATTACTCCGGCCCAGATTGAACATGGTCAGGCCAAATTAGCCTCCGCACCATGGGCCAAAGTGATCCGGGCCGATGCCGGCACTTATCAGTGCGATGAATCCTTTGATCTGATTTGCAGCTTCTTTTTATTGCATGAAGTACCCGATGATAAAAAACGCGAAATTGTTGACCATATGCTGAGCCTGATGCCAGCTGGCGGCAAAATACTGTTTGTGGATTATCATCGCCCGTCGTTATGGCAGCCTATCCGCTGGATCCTGAAATGGGTCAATGCCAAACTCGAACCCTTTGCCGAAGCCCTGTGGGATCATGAGATCAGCCACTTTGCCAGCGAAGCCAACCTGTATAACTGGCAAAAACGCACTATTTTTGGCGGCGTTTATCAAATTGTAAATGTCACCCGTAAGCCGGTTTAATTAACCGCAAACCTGATTAACTTGCCGGATTCGCCCCTCCGGCAAGTTGCCTCAATACCCTGCCCGGAACCCCCAGCGCTAAAAATAGGTCTTCTCCTGTTGAACTATTTTTCACTTTGCCTATCAAACCACAAGCTGTTTTCGTCTTATCGTCTTCATTTACAGATTTATACCGTCTTTTTTACCTCAGTCAGGTTCAGCCGGATTGATCTGTCCGCCGCTGCCTGCCAATAATGAAATCCGGTATTGCACAGAGAGACTCTCTGTATTTAAAGTCTTGTTACTTTTGAATTCTGTTCGTCAAAAACAATCCATTATGCATTTGCCATGCAAACGCGTTTACTATTGCGCGTGAAGCCTGGTCTGAGCAAACTCAATCCAAAAAAACAGGTATTGAATTCCCCCGGCAAAAATACTGGAGCATCTATGTTGATTACTTTCTCTCTGGCACCGCGATGAAAATAACACTACCTATCTGGACTATTGCTGCCCCCATCTTTGCATGGGTACTTTATTTATCACCGGGCCAGAGTCTTGGCGCGGCCTATCTTATTTTATTAACCATTGGCTTATTTGGCGGCGTTCTTGCTGCCGTTCACCATGCGGAAGTGGTGGCGCATAAAGTGGGCGAGCCCTATGGCACGCTGGTACTGGCTGTTGCCATTACCATTATTGAAGTGGCACTGATTGTGTCTTTAATGCTGGCCGGAGGACCGGAAACCACGGCTCTTGCCAGAGATACCGTTTTTGCCGCCGTGATGATTATTTTAAATGGCATTGTGGGGATGTGTTTGCTGGTGGGCGGCGCACAGTTCAGAGAGCAGACCTTTAAACTCGATGGCGTCAGTGCCTCACTGGCCACTCTGGCCGCTATTTCGGTCTTAACCCTGATTTTGCCCAACTACACCACCAGCGCGCCCGGCCCGGTATATACCTCATCCCAGCTGATCTTTATTGCTGTTGTATCGCTGGTGCTGTACAGCACCTTTGTACTGGTCCAAACGGTGCGTCACCGCTCTTATTTTTTACCCAAAAATACCGATGCCAATGAAGAAACGCATGCAGAGCCGCCATCGCTGGGCGACACGGCTATCAGCTCTGTTTTACTAATGGTTTGTCTGGCTGCCGTGGTGCTGCTGGCCAAGGCACTGGCTCCCAGTATCGAGCTGGGCGTGGTCAAAATGGGCGCGCCCAAAGCCGTGGTCGGGGTGATTATTGCGGCCGTGGTTCTGTTGCCTGAAGGGCTTGCTGCCCTGCGTGCCGCCCGTGCCAACCGCCTGCAAACCAGTTTAAATCTGGCGCTGGGCTCGGCGCTGGCCAGTATCGGTCTGACTATTCCGGCGGTTGCCGTGGTCTCACTGATCACCGGCTTAACTCTGACCCTGGGTATTGATATCAAATCTACCGTTCTGCTGGTGCTTTCATTGTTTACCACCATGCTGACCCTGGGAACGGGCAGAACCAATGTCTTGCAGGGTGTGGTCTTGCTGGTTATTTTTGCGGTTTATCTCTTTACCACCATTGTTCCCTGAGTGATGACTATGAAATGGATCGGTAGCAGCGTTATGCTGCTGGCCCTGTTACTGCCAGCGGTAGTACAGGCCCGCAGCGTAACGGGAAAAGAGGCTTCGGCCTGCGTTGAAGCTTCCCGCTGTGCTTATTTTTTTGAAGTGTATGTCGCCGAAAAGCCGCTGCGCAAAAGTCTGCGGCATATTTTTTGGGAAGCCAAAGTAGCGCCTCCTGCCTGGCTGGGCAAGGGCGTCTCCTCGCCGATGACACCGGTGGTGCTGAATAAAAAAACCTGGCTGCTGGGCTCGGTGTGCGAGCCCCATAACTGCGGTAATTCTGTCAGCGTGCTGTATTCCCCGCGCAGCAAACGCACGGTGGGCCATTATCAGAGCGAAGAAGGGGCCGAAGTGCAGTGGCTGGGCAAGCCTGATGAAACAGAACAACGGGTATTAAGCGAATTTGCAACCGCCAATAGCCCTTTGCAGCAAAAACTGGACAGCCACCCTAAGCTACCCGTGGTTCTTGATTAAAAAAAGCAGGCTCAGCCTGCTTTTTTATGTCTGCAGAAAAACCAGCCATCATAAACCGTGTTTTAATAGCATTTATTCAAATGACATTATTAAATCAGGATCAACACAATGGCCCGTCTGATTATTCTGCTTATGATTGCCGGTGGTTTGCAATTTGCCTGGAAACATTATGGCCAGACTCCGGCCAATACCGTGTCAATCAGCCAGTCTGCCAGCCAGATTAAAAGCGGCGATATTGTGATGTATTCCACCACCGAATGCGCCTATTGCACCGAAGCCAAATCATGGCTCACGCAAAATGGTTTTGCATTTACCGAATGCAATATGAGTATTGATCAGCGCTGCCAGCAAGAATTTAATGCGCTTGGCGCCAATGGCACGCCTTATCTGATTGTGCGCGGCCATCATATGAAAGAAGGCTTTGATTCCGATGAATTTTTGCAGGCCGTCAATACTTAGCCACCGGCCTCGCCACTTTCCAGTTGCAGTAAAAACGCCTCTGCTTCGTCCAGTTGTAATTCACTGAAGACGCGGATTCCCTGCTGGCGTAAGCACTCTGCCGTTACGCCGGCACCCGCAATGCGACGCCCGCTGAAGCTGCCGTCGTAAATCTGCGATGAACCGCAAGATGGGCTGCCCTCTTTTAAAACCGCCAGCCGGATCTGCCGGGCTTTAGCCAGCGCCAGGGTTTGTTCTGCGCCGCTGATAAAAGCCGCGCTGACATCCGCTCCGCGGTCATCTGTCACCCGGGCCTCGCCTTGCAAAACATGCAGCCCTTCACCGCCGGCTATTTCTGCCGCCGGCCTTGGCACAGGCAGGCCACCAGCCACTTCCGGGCAAAACGGGATAATCCGCCCTTCTGCACGCCAGCGGGATATGAGAGGCGCATCGCTGCCGATATCTGCAGCGTTATAGCGCACCCGCTGACCGGCTAAACAGGCACTCAATAAGACCCATTGCATTTTTTTTACCGGGATAAATTCAATGCCTCAGCATACCTGGCATTGGGCTGTTAAGGCAGGATTAAAATCAGGATCTGTATTAACCGCGTTCAATAAAGATATGCACTTTATTTCCGCCGGAGGACTTGGCCTGATACATCGCAAAATCGGCATTTTTAGCCAGTTTAATCACGTCGTCGCCATGATCAGGATAAAGCGCAATACCAATACAGGAAGAAATAGACAGGATTTTATTTTCAATCATAAAAGGCTGGTTCAGCGCATAACGAATTTTTTCTGCCACCGAGCTGGCATCGCTCTCATTACTCACAACCGGCAGCAGCACCACAAATTCATCCCCGCCAATGCGGCCAACCGTATCAGAATCCCTCAGACAGCCGGACATCCGGCGGGCCGCTTCCTGCAATACCAAATCTCCCGTGGCATGGCCATAGGCATCATTGATGGGCTTAAATTTATCCAGATCAATAAATAATAAAGCCAGCTGCGTTTGATTACGTTTGGCATAGGAAAGGCTCTGATTAATTCGCTCAAATAAAAGGGAGCGATTAGGCAGGCTGGTCAGCATATCGTAATGGGCAGAATGGGCCAGCTGAGCATGAATATGTTTGCGCTCATCAATATCCAGCAAAACCGCCACATAATGGGTAATCACACCATGGGTATCTCTGACCGGGCCGATATGCGCTTCTTCCCAATAAATTTCGCCCGATTTACGGCGGTTAACCAGCTCGCCGCTCCAGCGTTTTCCCCGGGCCAGCCTTGTCCACATTTCCTGATAAACCAGCTCATTAGTGCACCCCGACTGCAGAAATTTGGGTGTTTTACCAATCGCCTCCGCAGCAGAATAACCCGTTTCTTCAGTAAATTTAGGATTCACATATTGAATAACACTATCGGGCCCGGTAATTAAAACGGGA
>JBOFGM010000018.1:0-11713 GCA_051649105.1 Iodobacter sp.
AAAAAGCCCGTCGCTGTGACGGGCTGTTTTTCACTCACTGAAGAATCAGTCTCTTTGCATCACGGCAGCAAAGAAGGCATCGGTATGATGACGATGGGGTGTGAGCTTCAGGTAAGGGCCGGCCAGTTCAATTTCCACATGTTCCGCGGCCATAATTTCACGCGCATCCACCAGTTTAAAGTCTGGATTCGCCGCCAGAAAGGCATCCACAATGGCTTCATTTTCTGATGGCAACAGGCTGCAAGTCGCGTAGACCAAGCGGCCAGCCGATTTAACCAGGCGCGAAGCCGAAGCCAGAATGCTGGTTTGCATTGCATTCAGTTCAGCCACGCTGGCCGGGTTCTGACGGAATTTCAGATCCGGGTTACGGCGCACGGTGCCCATACCGGAACAAGGTGCATCCACCAGTACTGCATCAATTTTGCCAACCAGACGTTTAATTTTTTGATCGTTTTCGCTGGAAATCAGCTGAGCGTTCACATTAGACAGACCGGAGCGGGCAAGACGCGGCTTAAAGTTATTTAAGCGTTTTTCAGACACATCAAAAGCATATAAACGGCCGCTGGAATTCATCATTGCGCCCAGCAGCAGGGTTTTACCACCGGCTCCGGCACAGAAATCCACCACCATTTGTCCGCGCTTTGCGCCGGTTAACAGGCCCAGCAGCTGGCTGCCTTCATCTTGTACTTCTACCCGGCCTTCGCTGAAGGCACGATATTTATTAATGGCCGGTTTGCCGGTCACACGCAGGCCCCATGGGGAGTACGGAGTTGGTGTGGTTTCAATGCCGCCCACATCCAGCAGCTCTGCCGCCACCTGTTCGCGCTTGGCTTTAATGCTGTTCACCCGTAAATCCAGCGCCGCAGCGCCTTGCAGGCCGGCACCCAGCGCCAGCAGCTCGGCATCATCCATACCGGCAGCGATCAGCTCATTGGCCACCCATTCCGGCAGATCGGCGCGCACATACATCGGCGCTTCAGCCAGCTTTTTACTTTTGCACAGGGCAAAAGTTTCTTTTTCTGTTTCTGGAAACCAGTCACCACATTCGCGCAGATTGCGGCGTTCCACCACCACCAGATAAGCCGTCAGCAGGCTGCGGGCATTGCTCGGACCACCCAGCACCCATTCCAGACGAATTTTATTGCGCAAAATGCCGTAAACGCATTCAGCAATCATATGACGGTCCTGGCCGCCCAGATTAGGATTGCTGCGGAAAAAGCGCGACATCGTGGCATCGGACGGAGCGGCAAACACCAGCATTTCAGATAAAACAGAAATAGCGGCGTGGTATCGGGTTTGGTTTAAAGCAATCATGTCTTTTATCTTCGCATCATGCGGTTAGGGTTCGAGTTACGGCTGCTGTTTGGAGCTTCCAGCACCATTTCCCCGTTAATCTTTATATCATTGGCCCAGATATCGAAGCTGCCTTCGCTACCCAGAGATAAGGTCATACGCACCGGCATATTATGCCACTGGGGTGCCAGCCAAAAATCGAAGGTCCGGTCTTCAAACTGACCTCGCAACAAGATGGCATCCACCTCTCTGTCACCCAGCCTTAAACGGGCTTCACCCCGAATTTCAAACGGCACATCTTTATAAATTTTGCGTCCGCTGGCGACGGTAAAAGTAAAATCTTTCATCTTTGCGCCTTGCAGAGCCAGTTGAAAAGCCGCAGAGAAAATATCCTGATCCCCTTTATTCAGCTCTTCAACCTTACTATTTCCGCCGTCTTTAATCGCTACCTGACGGGCATCCCAGTCAAATACCGCCTCATTGACTAATTTTTCATCACGATAATCGGCAAACCGGTGCGGAATCACCCCCGTTTTACCCACTTCACCCTCACTGATAAAGGTGCGTGATTTAGAAAATAAAGCACCGCGCAGTTTTAATGCATAGCGGCCATTTTCTGCCTTCCAGCTCATCCGGATCGGAAAGACCCCATAAGCATAGGTAATTTCTACCTGATGAGGATAGGTTTGCTCCGGCATCAGCGGGCTTTCTTTTAAAGGCGGCAAAACCTCTTCGGCCACCACGGCAGAGGCCACCACAACCTCCGGTACAACACTGCTGGCGGCAATTACCTTAGCGACATCCGCCACCACACTGGCCACTACCGGAGCCACCTGAACCGGCGCGCTGGCCTGACGGATCACCGGCACCCTTTTTTGAGGAGCGGGCTTTGCCACAGGCACAGGTTTTTTGATCACCGGCTGATGCTGTAAATAGACCACCTGCTGTTCGGCAGGTTTTACCCCGGCCAGCTCTGCCGGGCGAGCTGAATCTGCATCGGCCAGCACACTGAGTTTCTTTGTGACTTTTTTCAGCTCAGTTTCTGCGTGGGGCTGTTGCATCACCCAGGCATAAATTTGCTCACTAAAAACAGAGCCTAAGTGCAATAGCAAAGACAGCAATAAAGCGACCGCCAGTACCAGACCCGGCCATTTCAGCATCACAGCACCGGCGGAGAAATCAATACCGCCGCAGGAGTGGGGCTGTCCACACAGACCCTGCCATCGACTAATTTCAGCCGGTCTTCCACAAACCAGCGCACGGCCTGCGGGTAAATCAGATGTTCCTGCACCAGCATTCTGGCCGACAGGCTGTCCACACTGTCATCATCCAGAACGGCCAGTGCCGCTTGTAAAATAATCGGGCCATGATCCAGCTCTGCCGTCACAAAATGCACGGTACAGCCGGTGATTTTGACGCCTTCCGCCAGGGCGCGCTCATGCGTGCGCAAACCGGTAAAAGCCGGCAACAGAGATGGATGAATATTAATCAGCCGCCCGGTATAGTGATTTACAAAATCAACGGTCAGAATACGCATAAAACCAGCCAGCACCACCAGATCTGGCACATAACTGTCGATCAGGCTGACTAATGCCTGATCAAAGGCATCCCGGCCGTCATAGAGCTTATGATCCAGTACTGCGGTGGCAATGCCACGCTGAGCCGCCCAGGCAAGGCCTGCGGCATCGGCACGGTTCGCAATCACGGCACAAATATGAGCCCCGGCGATTTGCGCATCCACAATGGCCTGCATATTGCTGCCACGGCCAGAAATCAAAATAACAATATTTTTCATAAGTCTCAAAAGCAAAGGGCGAGGTAGCCATACCTCGCCCGGTACTGATCAATCAGAGATTAAGCAACTTGCGTCTGATGTTCATCACCTGCACGGGCACGGATCTTGCCCAGCGTGTAAACGGTTTCACCTTCGGCTTGTAACAAGGCGATCGCGGCGGCTGCGTCTTCTGCCGCCATAATCACCACCATCCCTACGCCACAGTTAAAGGTGCGATACATTTCCTGCGCATCCACATTGCCTTCAGCCTGCAGCCATTGAAACAGCTTTGGCATAGTCCAGGATTGAGCATCAATGGCCGCAACCACATTTTTTGGCAGAACACGCGGCACATTTTCGCTGATCCCGCCGCCAGTAATATGCGCCATACCTTTGACCGTCATGGCTTGCATGAGTTTCAACAAAGGTTTCACATAAATACGGGTTGGCGCCATCACCACATCGGCCAGACTCTTGCCACCGTCAAATTCTGCGGCAAAATCGGCTTCTGCACGATGCATAATCTTACGCACCAGGCTGTAACCATTGGAGTGAGCACCATTAGAAGCCAGGCCCAGCACCACATCGCCTGGCACAATCGAATCGCCGGTAATGATTTTGCTTTTTTCCACCACACCCACAGCAAAACCAGCCAGATCGTACTCACCAGCCGGATACATGCCAGGCATTTCTGCGGTTTCACCACCGATCAGCGCACAACCGGATTGTTCACAGCCAAAGGCAATACCACGAATCACTTCCGTTGCATTATCAACATCGAGCTTGCCGCAGGCGAAGTAATCCAGGAAGAATAATGGCTCGGCACCTTGCACCAAGATATCATTGACGCTCATGGCGACCAGATCAATCCCCACGGTGTCATGGCGATTTAATTCAAAAGCTAACTTCAGTTTAGTGCCCACACCATCGGTACCGGACACCAAAACAGGCTCTTGGTATTTTTTACTGATTTCGACTAAACCGCCGAAACCGCCAATACCACTAAGCACCTCTGGGCGCATGGTACGCTTAGCGTAGGGCTTAATATTTTCAACCAACTGATCGCCGGCATCGATATCGACACCCGCATCGCGGTAGCTCAAGCTTTGATTGGTCATGCATGGCCTCGTGAAACTGGCAGCGCCACTAGTGGCTTCTGCGCTAGAATGGCGAACGTTCGTTATATTAGTGCAGATGTGAATCCTGAATTTCAGGATTGTACCTGCAACAAAGTCAGACATTTTATAGCATCTTGTGAAAAAACACCCGCTCGCTTGTCATCTTGCCCTTGGAGCCCCTCCCGCATGAAGCAACTCGTGCTGGACCTGCAACTGCCAGCCCTGCCCTCTTTTGAGGATTTTATCCGTGGTGAAAACGCCGAGCTCTTATACCAGCTTGGCTGTTGGAGTCTTGGTGAGGGAGACGTGCGCTTTCTCTATCTGTGGGGAGAACACGGCAGTGGCAAAAGCCACTTACTTGCCGCAGCGCATGCCATGCTGCCTGCCGGCGCACAAATATTTTTCACCGACGCCGCACATGACGCCCTGCCCAGCTCGCTGCCACAAAATGCCGCCCTGATTGTGGATAATGTCGATGCACTCAGCCGCGACGAGCAAATTCGTCTGTTTGATCACTTTAATACGCTGAAAGACGGCGGTGGCCAGCTGCTGGCCGCCGGCCCTAAACCGCCTATGCTGCTGCTGCTCAGGCCCGATCTGACCACCCGTCTGGGCTGGGGTCTGGTTTATCAACTGAAACCATTATCTGACCCGGACAAAGCGGCAGCATTAAAACGCCGTGCCTATACGCTGGGTTTTGAGCTGGGAGAAGAGCTGGCTGACTATCTTTTGCGGCATGCTTCACGTGATTTGCCAACCTTGTACCAGCATTTGGATGCCGCCAATGAACTGGCGCTGACAGAAAAACGCCCGGTAACCATTCCCTTGCTGCGGGAAGTCTTGCGCGGAGACTGGACCGATTAAGCCCGTTATTTTATAAAAAAGGCCGGTGAAATCACCGGCCTTTTTTTAAGTTTCAGATCTGCCAGAGCCTATGGCAAGACTTGAACAAATAAGGTAGCGGTATTTCCGGTTAAGTTCCAGCAATCCGTTGCGTTGGTATAAGCAAATGAGCTGCGAATGGTTCCTGAGTTATTAACACCATCATCAAATTGCTGATCCATAGCGCAAACCAGCCGTTCATCGTTGGTCGCCGCCCCGGCAGCGCTCGTTAAATAGCTGCGCCCAGGGACGGGATTGGTCCCAGCGGGGCCTTGCATGATACTCCAGGTAGTACCAAAGGACGTACGCACATCAGAAGCAGATAACAAGCCGGCATTTTGCATCAAAGGCACAGCAGAGGGCGCTTCATTAGCACCATTCAGGGACCCATCACGACCAGCCACAGGGCAAGGAACAAAAGCCGCCGGCACCGCAGGGGCGACGGCGGTACAACCATCGCCAGGATAAGCGCCATAACGCTCAAAATAGATATTCATTGCAGATACTATTTTATTAACGCCGGCATCCGCACTCTTGACCTTGGCACCATCAATCAGATCCTTCCCCTTAAAGGCCATTCCCAGAATTAACCCGATAATTACCAGCACAATAGCCAGTTCAACCAAAGTAAAGCCTGTGTGCCTGGATGGATATTTGTTGTGTTTCATGATTCAACCCCTTTAACTAAGTTATGCAGAGTAAAACCATAAATTAAGCATCTAAAATGACAAATGAGTAACGGTTCTGGCCCGTTCTCGTTCCAGGCCAAAAAAAACAACAAAATCAGGACGAATGGTGCTTTAACAGGGTACTAATGGCTTGTCGCAGCGGGCCTTCTTCCAGCTGATCTGCTAATTGTGAAAAAGCTGAACAAGCCCCCGTTTTAAGATGTAAGTCTTTGCTTCGCATGGCATTTGTGCTTTGCAAGCCAACTTGCACCCGCGGCCTGATTGCGGTAGCTTTCCATCCTCCGGTCTGTAATACCGATAAAATTTGTGGTGCACTCTGCCTTATCCGTGACGCTGCAGCGCTGCTGCTGACGCCAATAAGCAGAGTATCGCCGGACCAGGCCACCCCCAGACAATAGGACGCCATTGCCGGCGGCAATACTGACCGTACGCCGGCTAAGACCCGCGCTAAATCGTCCACCTGATGCATCAGGCTGGAAACTTGCCGGTCGTTTCCTATCTGCTTCAGGGTGGTTTTTTTCATGGCTTAAGGCTCGCAAGGCTAAAAATGAATGTAATTGTAATTTCTAACCGCCTCGGCAAGGCCGTTTCGCTGGATACACGGCAAATTGCAGGGCTGGGACTGGTATTTTTGCTACTGGTAGCCGCACTGACTTTTACTATTACCAGCCTGATTAAACCCGGACAAAATCAACAGCTGTGGCGGTTTATACCCGGCGCGCAAGCCGCACACCAGACTGAAATTGATGCCCTGGCCATCCGGGTTGGCGAATTACAGGCCAAATTACTCCGCCTTGACGGGCTGGCCAGCCAGGTTGGCAATAAAACCGGTATCGATATCAAGCCGTTTTTATCCCAACAAGCCGTGCCACGGGGTGGTTTACAACAGCGCGGGGTGCCGCTGGATGCGGCCACACTGGGCGCTGAAATTGATGCCGCCAGCCACAGCTTAGATGCCCGGCTCGATCAGCTCTCTTTAGCAGAAAGCATGCTGTTAAGGCCTAAATCGTGGCAATTACCTTCTAAAGCGCCACTTAATGCAGGTTTACAATCTTCCAGCTTTGGCAAACGAATTGATCCCTTTAATGGCAATCAGGTTTTCCATGAAGGGATTGATTTTGTCGGCGACAGCGGCACCCCCATTATGGCGGCAGCCAGTGGTAAAGTCAGCTTTGCGGCCTTCCATCCTCAGTATGGTAATATGATTGACTTAGATCATGGCAATGGCATCACGAGCCGCTATGCTCATGCATCCAAACTCTCGGTAAAAGCAGGGGATCAGGTCGACGCTGGCCAGGTGATTGCTTTGCTGGGAAGCACCGGACGTTCGACAGGACCACATCTGCATTTTGAAATCCGCTACAAAGGCATTGCACAAAATCCCTTACGGTTTATTGGCCCTGCAACGAATGAAGTTAATATAGCGGCGACAAAATCTGGCGACTGATCTTGAATTTTGATTGAAACGGTAGCATATACGGCGGATAACAATCCGCCGTTGTCACAATAACCGGGCATTAGCCCATTGCTGGTAGCTTTAGATGATTGCAAATTTGCTCAAAAAAGTTTTCGGAAGTCGAAACGACCGCCTGCTCAAACAATATGGCACCATCGTAAAGCAGATCAATGCCCTCGAATCAGGCATCGCCGCCCTTTCTGACGATGACTTGCGTGCAAAAACGGCAGCATTCCGCAGCCGCGTTGCCCGGGGTGAAACACTTGATCAAATTTTGCCAGAAGCCTTTGCTGTCTGCCGCGAAGGCTCCAAGCGCAGCTTAGGCATGCGCCATTTCGATGTGCAGCTGATGGGTGGTCTGGCTCTGCATCAGGGTAAGATTTCTGAAATGCGCACCGGTGAAGGTAAGACACTGGTGGCAACGCTGCCAGCTTATCTGAATGCACTGTCCGGCAAGGGCGTGCATGTGATTACAGTGAATGACTATCTGGCCAGCCGTGATGCGGCCACCATGAATAAGCTGTTTGCTTTTCTGGGCCTGTCATGCGGCGTGATTCTGGGCCAGATGCAGCAGGAAGATAAGAAAAACGCCTATGCCTGCGATATTACCTACGGAACCAATAATGAATTTGGTTTTGATTACCTGCGCGACAATATGGTGTTCACCGTCGGTGAACGCGTACAGCGCGATCTGAACTACGCTATTGTCGATGAAGTGGATTCGATTCTGATCGATGAAGCACGCACCCCGCTGATTATCAGCGGCCCGGCAGAAGACAGTATCGAGCTGTATCAGCTGGTGAATGATATTCCGGGCTTACTGACCCGCCAGGCCGAAGAAGAATCCGAAGGTGACTTCTGGGTGGATGAAAAAGCCCACTCGGTCCTGTTGTCTGAAGCCGGCCATGAAAAAGTAGAAGCTATTCTGTCCAGCAAAGGTCTGCTGAAAGAAGGCGACAGCCTGTATTCCGCCGGTAATATCAGCCTGGTGCACCATCTGTATGCTGCGATGCGCGCCCATGCCTTATTCCAGCGTGATCAGCACTATGTAGTGACCGACGAAGGCGAAATTGTCATCGTGGATGAATTTACCGGGCGTTTAATGTCTGGTCGCCGCTGGTCCGAAGGTCTGCATCAGGCCGTTGAAGCCAAGGAAGGCGTAGAAATCAATCAAGAGAACCAAACTCTTGCCACGATTACTTTGCAAAACTACTTCCGTATGTACAGCAAGCT
The DNA here is from genome assembly GCA_051649105.1 of Iodobacter sp. Classification (GTDB taxonomy): domain Bacteria; phylum Pseudomonadota; class Gammaproteobacteria; order Burkholderiales; family Chitinibacteraceae; genus Iodobacter. The sequence continues at coordinate 8,446 of JBOFGM010000018.1, forward strand.
GTCAGGTATGACCGGTACGGCCGATACTGAAGCGTATGAATTCCAGCAAATTTACGGCTTGGAAACCGTGATTGTGCCGACTAACCGCGACATGATCCGCGATGACCGGCAAGATCAGGTTTACAAAACTGACCGTGAAAAATACAACGCAATTATCACGGATATCAAAGGTTGTCAGGATCGTAAACAACCCGTGCTGGTAGGGACCACATCGATTGAGCAGTCTGAATTGCTCTCTGAAATGCTGGAGAAAGACGGCTTTAAGCACAATGTGCTCAATGCCAAACAGCATGCCCGTGAAGCCGATATCGTGGCACAGGCCGGTGCCCCCGGCGTGATTACCATTGCCACCAATATGGCCGGCCGTGGTACCGATATTGTGCTCGGCGGAAATATCGAGCGCGAAGTCAAGGCGGTTGAAACCGATCCGGAACTGACTGAAGAAGAAAAAATCGCCAAAATTGCAGCAATGAAAGCAGACTGGAAAATGGTCCACGAAGCCGTTGTTGCCGCCGGTGGTTTACATATTATTGGCACCGAGCGTCACGAATCCCGCCGTATCGACAACCAGTTGCGTGGTCGTTCCGGTCGTCAGGGTGACCCGGGTTCCAGCCGTTTCTATCTGTCACTGGAAGACTCCTTACTGCGCATTTTTGCCGGTGACCGGGTTGCCATGGTGATGGAACGCCTGAAAATGCCGGAAGGCGAGCCGATTGAAGCAGGCATGGTTTCCCGTGCCATTGAATCTGCCCAACGTAAGGTTGAAGGACGCAACTTCGATATTCGTAAGCAACTGCTGGAATACGATGATGTGTCCAACGAGCAGCGTAAAGCCATTTATGGCCAGCGTAATGAAATTCTGGAAAGTGAAGAAGTCAGCGATACCATCAGCGCCATGCGCGACAGCATGGTGTCTGATCTGTTTGATTCACATATTCCTGCAGACTCCATGGAAGAGCAGTGGGATGTGGCGGGTCTGGAACGCGCCCTGGCAGAATTCAATATCGATCTGCCGATCGCTGACTGGGTTAAAAATGACACCACACTGACCATTGAAGCCATGAAAGAACGGGTTCAGGTGGCTGTGGCTGAAAGTTATAACAGCAAGGTAGAGCTGGCAGGTGAGCAGACCTTCCGTCAGTTTGAACGCTCGGTACTGCTGCAGCATGTGGATCAAAGCTGGCGCGAGCATCTGTCATCGCTGGATCATTTGCGCCAGGGTATTCATTTGCGCGGTTACGCCCAAAAGAATCCTAAGCAAGAATATAAGCGCGAAGCTTTTGAATTGTTCTCGCAGCTTTTGGACAATATCAAGCGCGAAGTGATGCAAATCATTATGACCGTGCAAGTGCGCTCGCAAGAAGATGTGGATGCGGTTCGCCCGCAAGAGCGTCCGGTCAGCGACCTGCAATTTAGTCATAATGATCTGGAAGCCTTACTGGCCAGCGGTGATGAAGATCAGATTCAGGCCGCGCTGATGAAAGCGATGCAGGCCGATGGCGGCGCCAAACTGCAATTTTCTGGTGTTGGCCGCAACGATGCCTGCCCTTGCGGATCAGGTAAGAAGTTTAAGCATTGCCACGGGCAAATCGCTTAAACGGCCATGCGGATAAAAAAACCGGGGCTTACCCCGGTTTTTTTTTCGCCCATAGCCCGTAAGCTCTCAGGGTAACTTCCCTGCCATCAGCATTCTGCTGGCCAGAATCGCCGGGCTGATTGCATCAGTAATATCATCGTATTCCGGGTCATCATCATCACGGAATTTACTGATAAAAACCGCATCATGGTTGGTGTTTTCCGTTTCATCCGCCGATCCGCCGGCACCATTGGGTGGCCCGTGGCGAAAATGCATCACAACAGCGGAAACCAGACCAAGCGCCACGCTGGTGCCGCCACTCGCCGCCAAAATACTGATATCCCCCTGTGAGCACAGCATAAAGCTCAGCCCTGGCGGTGCCACACTACCGCCGGGGCATCCCCCGAGCGTCTGATTACTATCCGTGCTGGCCGGAGGAACCGATGGCGGGCCATTATCGGCAAAAGCCAGAGTCACCCGGTAAGTAAAAGGCTGGCCATAGGGATCAGTGGATCGGATCAAACCTAAAGTGGCACCGGGAATGGTGCCCTCGGCACGGTTGCATTGCCCGTTTGCGGCCCGGTCTTCCAGGGTATTGGCGGCCGCTGGATTGGCCGGACAGGGTAAATAGCCCCGCTGAACAGCAAAACCCAGTAAGGACTCTTTAATCTCGGCCAACTGCGCCCGCCCCTCGCTCAACCTCTGGCTCTCGACCTGCGCCGTAAAAAAAGATAAGCCCCCCGCCAGCACAATGCCGACAATAACCAGCACAATGGCGATTTCTACCAGCGTAAACCCAGTATTTAATCTCATGGTCATTCCTTAATGGCATCGTGCCAAAGGGCTCCCTTCCGGTAATACAAACGGTCATTACCACTGTCCTGCAAGGAGCGGCGGGCATAGGTATCAGGCGTGGGCGGCACCGCATCCCAGCCATGACGGTTAACATCCGGGGCCAGCGTATACGCGGGCACCAGATCCATATAATTAGCGAGCGACTCTTTATCAGCCACCGTGCTGCGTGACTGACCCGATTGCGCCACCCCGGCGGCGATCAATACCGCATTTACAGATGAAGGAGCGGGCATATTGACTAACTGAATCGTTGCATTGCAATCAGAGCCATTTTGCACCGTATAAAAAAACAACTGCTCCCAGCGATTACGATAAAGCCAGTTGTATTCTGCCAGCCGGCTCTCCCAGAGCTGCTGCGCAGTGGCCGCAGACGAAGCCACCACCGAAGACGGCCGGTGAGAAGCCAAATCGTTACCCCCAGCCACCGGCCCGGTCAGCGCCATGGATTTAGCCGGCCGGCCCCGGCAGACCCCCGCAGCCGGCGCACAGCCCACGGCATTAACCAGCCCGGTCTGGGTGCAGTCTGCATCGTCATAGCGGGCAGGCCGGGGCAGGCTGCCACCACCCACATGGGTGGCCCATAGCTCCAGAAGCTGCTGATACTCCTTGGCGGCACGACGCTCCAGGGGGGGGATCAGCTCGCTGCGGCGAATCGTGATAATCCGGTCGTTCAGAACCGGATCACCATGATTGTCCAGACGCGGACCATCCAGAAAACGCCCCAGCTCCAAATTATCATTAGCAAAATTATTGGGCGTACCCAGACAGCTTCCGGTAAGGGTAGCGCGGTTACATTCAAAGTAATTCGCTGTATTTTTCTGGTCTGCCGCAAAAGTT
>JBOFGM010000019.1:0-5159 GCA_051649105.1 Iodobacter sp.
TAATTTATAAAAGGCCTTGTCGTGGTCTTTTTCTTTTAAATGCGCCAGTTCGTGCACCACAATCATTTTTAAAAATTCAGGCGGCACTTCTTTAAACATGGAGGCAATACGAATTTCATGTTTGGATTTAAGTTTGCTGCCTTGCACCCGGGATATGGTGGTGTGCAGGCCTAAGGCATGGTTAATCACATGAATTTTACTGTCAAAAGCCACTTTGCTGACCGGTTCGGTTTTGCGCAAATAATCGTTTTTGATATCCAGCACATAATCATATAAAGCCTTATCGGTTTTAATATCATGGGTGGCCGGATATTTTTTTAAAATCACGCCGGCCAGCTGATTATTATCCAGTAATTGCTGTACCTGAGTCTGAATGGCGGCAGGGTAGGCGGCTAAATATTTAAGTTGATTCATGAGCTTATGTTTTTTCTGATACGGTTTTGATATCAATACGGCGGCCATCAATATCCAGCTGCAATAACCAATCCTGGCGTTTATTGGTGCAGACCGGCAAGGCCGTTTGTGCATGCCAGTGCTGCTGATCTTCGCTTAATAAGCGATAGCGGTTAGGCCCCATATCCATGCCTTGCATCTGCCAGCTGGCATGGATGTTTTCAGCTTTGCCTTCCAGTTCTAATTGCACCGGTTTATTGGCATTCAGCGGTTCCCGGCTTTTTACTTTATAACTTTTCTCTTCAAATTTAAAAATACAGCCCTCGTTGAATACCGGGCAGTCCATTTGTGCGGGCGGGGTGGTGTCGGGGGTAAACCAGCCAAATTTATTGCCCAGTACCGCTAAAATCAGCGCTAAAACCACCAGGTGGCCGATGATGATTTTGATAATCCAGCCTTTCATGGTGTAACCCACGCGGCGCGCATTAAGGCAACGCCATGGGCACCATGCTCTTGGGCGGTGGCGATATCGGCCTGTTTCATACCTCCCAGCGCATAGACCGGTAAAGGCCAGCCCTGCTGCAGCAAGGTTTGCAATCCTTCCCAGCCTAAGGGGGTGTCGCCGGGATGCGAGGGTGTGGCCGCAATATGCCCTAGTAGGGCGTAATCCAGCGCAAAGCGGCTGGCGGCGGTCAGCTCGGCGGCATTATGGGTGGAGGCACCCACCCAATCGAGTGCCGGGCGCTTTTCTAAACTCAGCAGGGTGCGCGCCGGTAAATGCACGCCATCGGCCTGCAGCTCGGTGGCCAGATCAATTGCATTATGCAGCAGCACCCGGGTTTGTTGCCGGCGGGCAATGGCCAGCACCTCGGTGGCCAGCTGACGATATTCACCGGCCGTTAACTGAGGTTCGCGCAAGATAAGAAAGGGCGGTGCAATCGCCTGCAGCCGCTCTAAAAAGACCTCGCGGCCCAGTTCGGCCATATTGGATAAGGCCATCACAGCAGGCAGGGCTAAGCCGCGCAAAATAGGGCCATTGGCGGGAAGAATGGGCGATACATTCAGTTTGCCCGGTACTTGCCAGGCAAATTCTTGCCCTTCATGCGCGGTGATTTCGCCTTCCCAGCCTGTTACCCTGAAAAAGGACAGCCGAACACTGGCATGGGGGTAGTCAAAAGTTTGCACCACCCAGGGGGTGGCTGCCGTCACTTCAATGCCCATTTCTTCGGTTAATTCACGTTTCAGTGCCGCTGCTTCACTTTCGCCGCTTTCTAATTTTCCGCCGGGAAATTCCCAGTAACCTGCATAGGGTTTGCCGGCCGGGCGGCTGCCCAATAAGAACGAGCCATCGGGGCGAAGTAAAATACCCGCTGCAACATGAGTGATTTTGCGCATTGATCTTGAATAGTTGGCGTTGGAGCGGGGCATTTTACAGTAAGTTGCCCTCTTATCCCCGGGGGATATCACTGCCGCCGTAGTCAATATTGGGGTGCGGGCAGGCCCGGGCGGCAAAAAGAGTGAACTGCTGCCGCAGTGGTGAGCTAAATTGGTCAGTAGTGGCAGATGAGTGGCCGCTCAATTATGATGTCTGCGCTTTATCTGATTAATAAATTACCAGAGGCGGTAAATGCTGTTTTGCACGGCGATTTTTCTGGTTAAAGGGTTTAAAAATGGCACCTGAACAAGCAATTAAAACCATCCATGATTTGCTGAAAATGCTGATTCAGCATAAGGCTTCCGATCTGTTTATTGCCGATGATTTTCCTCCGGCCATGAAAATCAATGGCAAGCTGGTTCAGGTGGGTAATAAGAAATTAAATGGTGTGATCACTAAAGCGCTGGCTTATTCGATTATGCGCCCGGATCAGCAGCAAGAATTTGAGCGCGAATTTGAATGCAATTTCGCGATTAATCCTGAAAATATCGGCCGTTTCCGGGTTAATGTTTTTATGCAGCAAGAAAAAGTGGGCATGGTGCTGCGCGTGATTAACAGCACGATTCCGGATTTTGATGAATTAAAATTGCCACCGGTTTTAAAAGAAGTGGCTCTGGCCAAACGCGGCCTGGTGTTACTGGTTGGCGGCACGGGTTCGGGTAAATCGACCACCATGGCCGCCATGATCGATTGCCGCAATCAGCATAGTTTTGGCCATATTATTACGATCGAAGATCCGATTGAATATGTGCATAAAAGCAAAAATTGCCTTGTAACCCACCGCGAAGTAGGGAGGGACACCAAACACTGGTTTGCCGCCTTAAAAAACACCCTCAGGCAGGCACCGGATGTGATTTTAATTGGTGAAATTCGTGACCGGGAGACGATGGAGTACGCCTTGTCTTTTGCAGAAACCGGGCATTTATGTATGGCCACCTTGCATGCCAATAGTGCCAATCAGGCATTAGAGCGCATTGTTAATTTCTTCCCCGAAGAGCGTCATCCGCAAATTTATATGGATTTATCATTAAATATGCGGGGCATGATTTCACAGCGGCTGATTCCAACGGCAGACGGCAAAGGCCGGGTAGCGGCCATTGAAGTTTTGCTTAATTCGCCACTGGTTGCCGATATGATTTTTAAAGGCGATGTGGGCGGGGTTAAAACGGCCATGCAAAAATCAGAAGAATTAGGGATGCAAACCTTTGATTCTGCACTGTTTCATTTATATGAGGATGGGCGGATCAGCCTGGAAGAAGCGCTGAAAAATGCCGATTCGATTAATGAATTACGCTTGCGGGTTAAATTAAAAAGTAAAGACACCGCAAGCGTTTCCCATGATGAGCTGGGGCATTTAAGCCTGGTGGCCGAACCTGAGCCGGAAGAAGATCCCGGCCAGATGCAGCCCTGATGTTTTATAAGCCCAGCGTGGCCTGGCGCTGCTCAACCGCAACATCAATGGCAGTATCGGCAAATTGCAGCACCAGGGCATCCCCGTGCTGCAGGCCGGTGCCCAGCCGCACCAGTTGCCCGTCAGGCCGGCTGACCATGGCATAACCCCGGGCCAGCACCGCCTGCGGGTTCCATGGCTCAAGACGGGCGGCCAGCATGGCCAGTTTTTGTCTTTGCTGTTCAATCAGGCGAGGCATAGCCAGTTGCAGCCGGCTGGCGCTGGTCATCAGTTGTTCTTTAGGCCGGTTAATGGATGGTTTCAGATGGTTAAGCCGCAGCGCGCAGCCTTGCAGCCGGTAATGGCTTTTTTCCAGCTGACGGTTGGGGGCCAGATGCAGGCGGCGGCCCAGCTCTTGCAGATTGCTTTTTTGCCTTGAAAGACGCTCGCCGGGGTGCTGCAAGCGCCGGGACAGCGCATCAAGCCCCAGCATTTTATTTTGTAATTGCCGCTCCATGGCGCGGTGAATACGGCTGTGCAGGCGGTCCAGCCTGGCCAGCCATTCATTACGGTTCGGGCTGACTAATTCTGCCGCAGCGGTCGGGGTGGCCGCCCGGATATCGGCCACAAAATCGGCAATACTAAAGTCGGTTTCATGTCCGACGCCGCTCACCACCGGCAGCGGGCAGGCCGCAATGGCTCTGGCCACAACTTCTTCATTAAAAGCCCATAAATCTTCCAGGCTGCCACCGCCCCGGCACACGATCAGTACATCCACTTCATTGCGCTGACCTGCTTTATGAATGGCCGCCGCGATCTGCGGTGCGGCATCCAGCCCTTGTACCGGTGTCGGATATAAAATAATGGGTAAACCCGGCATACGCCGCTGCAAAGCGGCAATCACATCGGAAAGCGCCGCGGCCGCAGGGGAGGTCACAATGCCAATGGCGCGCGGGAAAACCGGTAAAGGTTTTTTACGCTCCGCGGCAAACAACCCTTCATATTCCAGTTTTTGTTTCAGTTTTTCATAGGCGGCAAACAGCGCGCCCAAACCTGCCGGGCGCAATGCCTCAATAGTCAGCTGAAAATCACCCCGGGCTTCATATAAAGAGACCAAGGCACGCGCTTCAACCTGCATGCCTTCTCTTGGCTGAAAATCGATCAGCGCGGCACGGTTACGGAACATTACGCACCGCACCTGAGCGCTGGCGTCCTTTAAGCTGAAGTAGCAATGCCCTGAGTCATAGCGCTTAAAGTTTGAAATTTCACCTGCCACCCAGAGCAGCGGAAAACTGCCTTCCAGCAAGGATTTGGCGCGGCGGTTGAGTTCTGCAACGGTTAAAATGACGCTGTTTGTACTTGACAAATTCATGGGTATCCCGGTTTGCCTCTGTTTAATCCACAAAATGGCGCAAACTAACGAGTTGCGCTTGGCACTGATTGTTGTAGTTGAAGATAATGCGATAAGTTGTTGATTTTAATGTTTATTACCAAATGGTCATAAACTGTGTTCCTGGTTGTGATTCTGTGCGCAATGGGTGATTTATGGTTTTTTTTCTATCTTGTGCACAAAGTTATCCACAGAAGTATTGACAATAAAAAAACCATGTCAGATCACGGACTTACCGCTGTTTTTTTGTCCGGGTTTACACCGGTCCGGGCCTTTTTGACAAAATATGGGCCGGTATTTTTTAATTTAATATGCTGCAGGATCTTCATTTCTGCCCCGGATAAGGGGCGCTGAACCACGCTGTGATCCGGCCGGCGGCCGCGTGATGCTGATTTTACTTCCTCAGCATTTTAGCGGGACGCTTCCCCCCGCACCTTAATCCCGTTAAAGTTACGCGCTTCTAAACGCTCCTCTGGATTAAACACATGCTTGCCATTATTGAAGCGGCCGGCTGGCCGATCTGGCTGATTATCGCCGATTCTGTTGCCACC
>JBOFGM010000020.1:0-2270 GCA_051649105.1 Iodobacter sp.
ATGATCATTAAGGCTGAAGTTTTAGCTTAATGCATGCAGGGCACGGCTTACCCCGTGCCCTCAACCACCCTGCCTGCCCCATGCCCCCTATCCTGTTTATTTCTGATTTACACCTGTCTGCAGATGACCCGGCCACGACCGCGGCTTTCCACGCCTTTTTGCAAGGCACAGCACGCACCGCTGGCGCCCTCTATATTTTGGGTGATTTATTTGAATTCTGGATTGGCGACGATAGTCTGGATGAGGCTTTTAATGCCGGAATCATTGCCGCGCTGGCTGAGTTAGCCCGCCATGATGTTCCGGTATTTTTTATGCCCGGCAACCGTGATTTTCTGCCCGGCCGCCGCTTTGCACAAGCTGCAGGTTTACAGATACTGCCTGACCCCTGCCTGATTACGCTGGATGGACAGCATGTGCTGCTGGCCCATGGCGATGCACTTTGCACCGATGATCTGGCCTATCAGCGCTTTCGCCGGATTGTCCGGCATCCGCTGGTGCAGATGCTGTTTTTAGCCCTGCCACGACGCTGGCGGCAAAATCAGGTGGATCAGCTGCGCCTGCGCTCTAAAGCCTCTAACCAAATGAAACGCAGTGACATTATGGATGTCAGCGCCGGGGCGGTGACCGCCCTGCTGGCACAATATCACTGCAATACGCTGATCCATGGCCATACCCACCGCCCGGCCATGCATCTGCTTAGCCCTGGCCAGCGCTGGGTATTGCCCGACTGGTTTCAAGGCCAGGGCGGCTATTTATCGGCCTGCGCGGGCGTCATCAGCATGCATCGGCTTGATGGCCAACCCTTTGATGGTTCAGCAAGCCAGCAATAAACACACCGCTTGCGCTTCTACCGCTTCTGACGCGCCAACCGGCCCCAGTTTTTCATAGGTTTTGGCCTTTACATTGACCTGCCCCACCGCCACGCCCAGATCTTCCGCGATATTGGCGGCCATTGCCGCAATATAAGGTGCCATTTTGGGCTGCTGAATCAAGATCGAGGCATCCACATTGCCCACCTGCCAGCCAGCTACCCGCACACGGCGAACCGCTTCGCGCAGCAAGACCCGGCTGTCTGCCCCTTTGAATTCAACCGCGGTATCCGGAAAATGCCGGCCGATATCGCCCAAAGCCGCAGCGCCCAATACCGCATCTGTAATGGCATGCAGCAAGGCATCGGCATCGGAATGGCCAAGTAAGCCCTTATCAAAGGGAATATCCACCCCGCCCAGAATTAATTTACGGCCTTCTACCAGACGATGAACGTCCCAACCTTGCCCGATTCTCATATTTTCCTTTAAAACAGCAGATTAATTCTTTGCCGCCAAAATCAGCTCAGCCAAAAGCAGATCCTGCGGATAAGTTACTTTCAGATTCCAGGGGCTGCCCATCACCAAACGCGGCTGCAGGCCCAGTTTTTCTAAGGCACTGGCCTCATCGGTAATATCCGGCCCCATGCCAGCCGTCAGCGCATGCGTCAGCAGCTCCAGCCGGAACATTTGTGGTGTCTGCGCCTGCCATAAGCCATCTCTGGGATGGGTATGAGCAATATGCGCCGCATCGGCCGCCGGAGCGGCCAGTTTCAGGGTATCGGCAACCGGCACGGCTAAAATGCCGCCCACCGGATGATCACTTAATTCGGTAATCATCTGGCTGACCAGCGCCGGGTCCAGACAAGGGCGCGCCGCATCATGCACCAGCACCCAGGCATCTGCGGCAGACTGCAAAGCCTGTAAACCATTGAGAACCGTTTGAGCGCGGCTTTCACCGCCGCAGCGCAAAACTGTCAGCCGTGGAAAATCATCCCAGTCAAAGCTGTCCCACCATTCATCACCAGAGGAGATCACCACCACGATGCGATCCAACGCCGCCACGGCCGACAGGGCCGCCAGGGTATGCCAGATCAGCGGTTTACCCGCCAAATTAAGATATTGTTTCGGCGTCTGCGACGCCATACGGGAACCACTGCCCGCAGCAGGAACCAGGGCAATCTTCATTGACCGCCTTTATTCATCTGCCGCCACAGGCACTCACCTTTAACGCTTTTATCCAGCGCGGCCAGATAATCCTCATGCGCCGCCCGCTCTTCGTCCGTGGGCAGCACAACCCGCAAAGAATGACGGCTGCTTTTGGCAAAGGCCAGCGCCGCATCATTACCGGCATAAGGATCAAAATCGATCAGCAGGCTGTCCTGACCCCGGGTCAGGCCTAAATACACTTCCGACAATAACTCGCAGTCAATCAGCGCGCCGTGCAGGGTACGGTTACTGCGG
>JBOFGM010000021.1:0-1238 GCA_051649105.1 Iodobacter sp.
TAAAGGGTCGTTGAAAAGAATCAGTCTGCCCGGTTAAGTTAAGACGGGGCAAAACCATGATGCCTCTGGCTATTTAGAGCAGGGGCATTATGGTTAATGTCAGATGCCCCGTATTTCAGGCAACGGGTGCTTTTCAGCGGTTATTAAAGCGGTGCTGATGGAGGAATACAATGAGCTGGCTGCAAAAACTGCTTCCGCCGAAGATTAAGATCCGTACCACGGTGAGTAAGTCCGGTGTACCGGAAGGCTTATGGCATAAATGCCCGGCCTGCAGCGCGGTGTTATACCGCACTGATCTGGAAAATAATTTAGAAGTTTGTCCGAAATGTGATTATCACAACGCGGTTTTTGCCCGTCGTCGCCTCGATTTACTCCTGGATCAGGAAGGGCGTTTTGAAATCGGTGCAGAAGTAAAACCGCTGGATGTGCTGAAGTTTAAAGACAGTAAAAAATACAGTGACCGTTTAAGTGCCGCTCAGGCCGATACCGGTGAAGACGATGCCATGGTGGTGATGCAGGGCTCGATTCTGACGGTGCCGGTGGTGGTTGCCGCATTTGAATTTAAATTTATTGGTGGTTCAATGGGCTCCGTCGTGGGCGAGCGCTTTGTGCGCGGTGTCCGCACAGCCATTGAAAACGATATTCCCTTTATTTGTGTTTCTGCCTCCGGCGGTGCACGGATGCAGGAAGGCTTGAATTCCTTAATGCAAATGGCCAAAACCAGCGCCATTCTGACTAAGCTGGCCGATAAAAAACTACCGTTTATCTCTATTCTGACCGATCCGACCATGGGCGGTGTTTCCGCTTCCTTCGCCTTTTTAGGCGATGTGGTGATGGCCGAACCGGGTGCTTTAATTGGCTTCGCCGGCCCGCGCGTGATTGAGCAAACTGTGCGTGAAACGCTGCCGGAAGGCTTTCAGCGTTCAGAATTTCTGTTGCAAAAGGGCGCCATTGATATGATTGTGGACCGCCGCGAAATGCGTCAGAAATTAGCACAACTGATGACCCTTCTTTCTAAACAGCCAGCGCTTAACTGATGTCTATGCCGTTTGATTCCCTCTCCCTTGATGCGTGGCTTTCCCATTTAGAACAGCTTCACCCCAGCGCCATTGATATGGGGCTGGAGCGGGTGATTCGTGTGCGTGATGCCATGGGTTTAACGCCAGATTTTCCTGTCCTCTTGGTTGGGGGAACCAATGGCAAAGGCTCGGTTTGCACCATGCTGTCGGCCGTTTTGT
>JBOFGM010000022.1:0-3066 GCA_051649105.1 Iodobacter sp.
CAAGGCATCGTGGATTACATGCATTACTATAACCACGACCGAATCAAGCAGAAATTAAAAGGACTGAGTCCTGTGCAATACAGAACTCAGTCCTTGGCCACTTGACTTTTACCCTGTCCAACTTAAGGGGGTCAGTTCAAAAGATTCGCGGTTTTTTTTATGGCTGATACAGTATCAGACGCCGAGTTCTTCAACCCATTTCAGTGCCTGAACATGGGAGCGGTTAAGCATCTCAGGCGTCAGTTGCAGCTGTTCACACAGGAAGGGAACTTCCGACATGCTTGGATCTTCACAGGCTTCTGCCAGCGACAGAAACGGGCCGTAAATCCCGGTACGGGTTAACAGGGCGTCAGAGACGTTTTCTGGCAGAATCAGGGTTTCCAGAATTCTGTCCATTGGCATATCCAACAAGACATCCAGTAACGAGAATACCCCGACAATAAATAAATTATCCCGGTCCTGACCGTCTAAGAGATGCGCACCTAACAGCTCAACCAGACGGCCACGGGTAATGGCGGTTTTAAGCAGAGCAGGGGGAGATCCATTATCGGCACCGGCAGTCACCAGGAGCAGGGTCAGCCAGCGATAAAGCTTTTGGTAGCCCAGAATGGTTACTGCATGGCGGAATGACTGAATTTCACAGGACAGACCAAAACCCACCGAATTAATATAACGCAGCAGTTTAAAAGACAATGCCACATCGCGTTTAAGCGCGTTTTCAATGTCTTTTAATTCTGCATTATTGCGCAGCATATTCAGCAGATTTAAAATATTGGCATAGCTTGGATTAATAACTTTGGCAGCCAGTGTTTCCGGATGCGCAAAGTAGTAACCCTGAAAACATTCAAAACCTAAATCCATGCATTTCTTGAATTCATCTTTGGTTTCGACTTTTTCAGCCACTTGCAATGCTTTGGAACAACGCAATTCTTTAGACAATGCCGGAACCTGGGCCATGCCTAATAACTGAATATCCAGCTTGATATAATCAGCAAATTCTAAAAACGGGGCCGTTTGCGCAGAAAGAACAAAGTCATCCAGCGCAATAGAAAAGCCCTGATCTTTAAGGCTTTTAAGGCGGGCCAGCAACTGGGGTGTGGCTTCTGTGGTTTCTACCACTTCTAAAATAACGCGTTCCGGATGGAGTAATTCAAGAAAATTACTTTCCAGCATGGATTCGGCGACATTAATAAAAGCCAGCTTATTTCCTACCAGCCAGTCAGTACCCATATTAGAAAGGGTATTAACCAGTACATTGGTCCCTGCCTGCATATCACTGGAAAAATCAGCCGTTACCGCTTCTTTATTTAAACGGAATAAAAGTTCATAACCAATAATTTCTTGCTGGCGATTAAGAATCGGCTGGCGGCCGATAAATGCATGGTCTTGCGTCATATTATGGAAACACCCTGTACGCGATATCGAGGTGACATTCGCACCGGAAAAGTATATCAGCTATCTGATACCCGGGGCGGGGATGCCCCGGGCAGCGAACGAAAAATTAAATAGTTTTTTCAATAAAACGGGAGGTACGGATGGCCGAACTGTCGGCATCTGCAGCACCCAGTAAGTCTTCCATATCCAATACCAGCACAACCGAGCCATCACCAGACAGGGTGGCACCCGCCACGCCTTTCGGACGGATATTTTGCAATGGCTTGATCACCACATCATCGCGGCCGATAAAGCTGTCCACGGCCAGAATAAAGGAGTGTTCGGCCGATTGCATCAATACACCAAACTGCGGCAGCTGGACTTCTTCCCAGCCCAGAAGCCTTGCCAGCGAGCGGACCGACAGAATTTCGTCCCGGACCACAATGGTGGCGCGGCCGGATACTTCCTGGATCTGATCGTGACGGATAGGGATAATTTCCCGCACCATGGCCAGCGGAACAGCAAAAGGCTGGTCGCAGACACGAACCACCAGTACCGGCAGAATGGCTAAGGTCAGTGGTAAGGAAATGGTAAAGCGTGAGCCTTCGCCGACAATCGACTGGATATCAATCCGGCCGTTTAAGCGCTGGATATTGGTTTTAACCACATCCATACCCACACCACGTCCCGATACACTGGATACGGTGTCTTTGGTGGAGAAGCCTGGCATTAAAATCAGCTGCAAGCTTTGTTTGTCATCGAGACTATTGGCCGTTTCGACGTCGATCAGGCCTTTTTCCACCGCTTTTTTGCGGATTACATCCGGGCGCATACCGCGACCGTCATCCGTAATCGAGATCAGGATATGGTCGCCCACCTGGGTGGCGGTTAATTCAACAATCGCTTTAGCAGGTTTACCGCTGGTTTTACGGTCTTCCATGGTTTCAATACCATGATCAACCGCATTGCGAACCAAGTGGACCAGCGGATCATTCAAGTCTTCCAGCATGGTTTTATCCAGCTCGGTTTCTTCGCCGGAAATAACCAGTTCCACATCTTTACCCAGCTGGCGGGCCAGATCACGCGCCAGGCGGGGGTATTTTTGGAATAAACGGCCAATAGGCTGCATACGGGTTTTCATCACCGCATTTTGCAAATCGCCTACCAGTAAATCCAACTGACTGATGGCTTCATCCATCGCCTTCAGTGTATTGCCGTCCATCTTGCCGGCCATAATATCGGTACGCAGCGTGGTCAGACGGTTCTTGGTCAGACCGATTTCACCAGACAGATTCAGCACCTGATCGAGCCGTACAGTATCAATACGGATCGTCGCTTCTTGCGGAGCAGCCGCTGTGGTTTGTTGCTGCTGTTGCTGAGGCTGTGGTGCGGCTGTAACGGCTGCTTTAGGAATAGGAGCAGGTTTCAGGCTGTCCATAGGATCGGTAATCACTTGTTCCATGGCTGCAGGTCCATGCTGTGTTTCATTAATCGGTACTGCTGTTATCGGGGCAGGCTGAGCGCTGGTTCCCAGTAATGCATTGTAAAGCAGATCCCAGTCCGGGCCATCAGCGGCTTGATGAACTGCGGGAGGAGCGGCAACCACGGCCACGGGAGCTGCCACCGCAACGACTGCGGTTTCAATGGGACGGCCTTCCACCACCGCATCCAGAGAAGCAATCAGCTCGTCAG
>JBOFGM010000023.1:0-3515 GCA_051649105.1 Iodobacter sp.
GAACGGAAACAGCCACCAGGACCACAATGGCCGCACCCGTTCCACGGCCGGAACCAACAGGCTGCGACGGACCATTATCAGATCCGCCAAATAAACGGGATAACTTACCAGTAAAGTTTCGGATTATTTCATCCAGGTCAGGCGGGCCATTCCGGCGTCCGCCCCATTGCGGGTCATTTTGACTCATTAGTTAACTCAGCTGTTTTTGGTGGGTGGCTTAAAGCCTCAAGCAGCGCAGCACGCAGCACATCGAGCCCTGTCCCTTTGACAGCACTCAGACGGACAGCGCAAATTCTACCATACTCGTCGAGATCAACACCGGGAGTAAGATCGCGCAGATCAATCTTATTATTGACCATTAATTGCGGAATATGTTCCGCACCAATTTCACTTAATACTTTATTAACCTCAATAATTTGCATATCACGCAATGGATGATTGATATCCACCACATGCAACAACAAATCCGCCTGAATGGTTTCTTCTAAAGTGGCATGAAATGCAGCCACTAAAGTATGGGGCAATTGACGAATAAAACCCACAGTATCTGACAATACAACTGAATGTTCCGGATCTAAATATAATTTTCTGGAAGTAGTATCCAGTGTTGCAAACAACTGATCCGCAACATAAATATCAGATTTGGTTAATGCATTAAACAGTGTTGATTTACCTGCATTAGTGTAGCCCACAATAGCCACACTATATTGCCGGTTCCGTTCACGTGCCCGCCGCTGCGTGGCCCGCTGCTTTTGCACGGTAGCCAGCTGATCTTTTAAGCGTTTAACCCGGATACCCAGCAAACGCCGGTCTGTTTCCAGCTGAGATTCACCCGGCCCGCGCATCCCGATCCCGCCCTTTTGTCTTTCCAGGTGAGTCCAGCCGCGAATCAGGCGGGTAGAGATATGCGACAGCTGTGCCAGTTCAACCTGCAACTTACCTTCTGCCGTACGGGCGCGCTGAGCAAAAATATCCAGAATCAGCGTGGTACGGTCCACCACACGGCATTGCAATACTTTTTCCAGATTTCGTTCTTGCGAAGGAGAAAGCTGATGATTAAAAATCACCAGCTGAGCCTCGGTTGCACGCACGACTTCAGCAATTTCCTGCACCTTACCCGTACCGGCGTAATAAGCACGGTCTGGTCTGCTGCGTTTACCCACTACTGTTGTCAGTATATTTGCACCGGCACTTTCTACCAGCTGCACAAACTCATCAACACCGTCCTGATAGTCAATCTCACCAAAATCAAGACAAACTAAGACGGCTCTGTCCCCACCCTTATGGCGTTCAAACATGCATTACCTTTTATTCAACTTACACCGTGCCGGATAACAAACCCAACACAAAAAACCCCGAAAGACCCAGTCAATCGGGGTTTTTAAGCTTTACTGCGATTGTTGACACCCATTTCAAAGAAATAAGATCAACCAGCACCATTAAGCATCAACCACAACTTCACCAATAGTCATCTGCCCGGCATGTTCATGCGGAATAGAAACCGGACGGGAAGGAACCACGGTAGAGATAGCGTGCTTGTAGACCATTTGCGTCACATTGTTGCGCAGCAGCACAACATACTGATCAAAAGACTCAATCTGCCCCTGCAGTTTAATGCCGTTTACAAGATAGATGTAAACAGGCACATGCTCTTTACGCAGCACATTCAAGAATGGGTCTTGCAACATTTGCCCCTTGGCGCTCATTATTTTTTTCTCCAAATTTCTTGTTATATCTGATAGAGACAGATGGATCTTACGCAGTACAAAAGGACATTCTATGCTAACAGCAAAGATTCCGAAATACTTTCAGACTTTATCAGCGTTTACCGTATTTTTTTGGTTTAGCGCCTTTCAAATGCGTCATTGGCATTGGCTTACCACCACTGAGCTGCTTTTTCTGCTCAAACGGATTCGTGTTTTTCTTAAACTGAACCCTGAGCGGCGTACCTTGCAAATTGAACATCTTCATAAAGTGATGTTCAAGATAACGCCAGTATGAATCAGGCACCTTTTCAAGCGCATTACCGTGCACAATCACCACAGGCGGATTAGTCCCCCCCTGGTGACAATAACGCATCTTAGGCCGGATCTTGCCTGCAATCGGCGGCTGTTGACGCTCGATCGCAATTTCCAGACCACGCGTCAGCTTAGGCGTTGGAATCTTGATCATCGCTGCGGCATAGGCCTGGTCAATTGAGCCGAACAACTCGCCCACGCCCTGCCCTTGTAAGGCAGAAATATAGTGGAACTTGGCAAATTCCAGGAAGCCGAGCTTACGTGTAATTTCACGCTTGATCATATCTTTCTGGAACTGGTCAGCCGATTCCCATTTATTAATCGCCACAACCAGCGCACGGCCGGTTTCCAGCACGAAGCTGGCAATACGGGCATCCTGGTCAGACACTTCTTGCGTTGCATCCAGCACCAGCACCGCCACATTGGCATCTTCAACGGCTTGCATGGTTTTAATAACCGAGAATTTCTCGATTACATCCGTGACTTTGCCGCGCTTACGCACACCAGCGGTATCAATAATGGTGTAGTTGCGGTCATTACGATCAAATTCAATATAAATTGAATCCCGGGTGGTACCCGGCTGATCGAATGCAATCACCCGCTCTTCGCCCAAAATGGCATTCACTAACGTGGATTTACCCACATTAGGACGGCCGATAATGGCAAATTTAGGGTGATCCGCATCTTCCTCTTCTTCCGGCTCCGGAAAGGCTTCCAGAATTTCGTTGAACAGCAGACGCACGCCCTCGCCATGCGATGCAGAGATCGCCACTGGCTGGCCGAGGCCTAATTCAAAGAAGTCCGCGCAGACGACGGAGGAGTTCATCCCCTCCACCTTGTTAACCGCAACCCAAACCGGGCAAGTGGACTGACGCAGACGATTGGCAATAATTTTATCTTGCGGGGTAATGCCGTTACGACCATCCACAATAAAGACAATGCAATCTGCTTCATCAACCGCTTGCAAGGTTTGCCTTGCCATTTCGAACATGATGCCTTCATCAACCACGGGTTCAAAACCGCCCGTATCAACAACAAGGTATGGCTTTTCGCCAACCAGACCATGACCGTAGTGACGGTCACGTGTAAGGCCGGGGATATCGTGAACAAGTGCGTCGCGCGATTTGGTCAGCCGGTTAAATAACGTGGACTTTCCGACGTTGGGACGACCAACCAGCGCAATTGTAGGTTTCATTTATTTGGCGCCCTGCTTTAGGCCTATTGAGAAAACATTGCCGGACAACGTTTGCAGCAGCAAATGTTCTCCGACCACAAGGGGAGTTACAGCAATGCGCGCGCCATCTGTAGCCAATTGCGCGACAAAACTGCCATCTTCCGTATTTAAAAAATGGGTGTAGCCCGCATAATCGGCCACAACCAGATACTTACCCAATACCGCCGGAGCGGATATTGAGCGGGCAGCTAATTTATCCTGCCGCCATACACTGCGGCCGCTTTCACGCTCAAAGGCGCTGATATTACCGGCCGCATCAACCG
>JBOFGM010000024.1:0-2013 GCA_051649105.1 Iodobacter sp.
GTCAACGAGTCAAATCTTACAAACTAAACCGCAAACTAAGCTTGCATCACTGATCAGAAAGTTAAGTTCTAAAACTGAGCAGGAGCTGGATATTAAAGAGTGTGCACTGTTATCGCTACAAATGGAGCGACTGGCCAGAATATTGCCACCAGAGGGCATTTTGTCACAAATAAGTCAGGGATTAGACGTAGTGGGTCGTGCTGCTTGGGCGGAGCTGGCAAGAGAGAGTGTTGAGCAGCAATTAGTGCCTCAGTTTAAATCCTATGATCGGCCCGGCACATCCAGTGAGTTCCGGTTAGGTGGGTCGGTTGGGGCGGGGGGAGGTTTGGAAGCGGGAGTAAAAGCGAAGGTCGGATTAGATTTTATGTGGGCTAAGGGGAGGGATAACGACGATGAAGGGTTCGTTTTCCAGAATAAATCTGTTTCGTTGGCTGCAAACACTGGGGTGAAGCTGAGCCTGGATGGTGTTGCAACAATGAATGCAGGCCTTACTGGCAAGACAAAAGTACTTCGCTTTCATGAATACAGTAGTGCTAAAGCATTTGTCCATCTGAACGCACATAAATTGCAGTATGGCTCACGTCGTGACACATTGCAGCAAGGGGCTCGTACCGTGGTTGGTGCTTTATTAAGGTTGGTTTATAAAGGCTATGGTAATGAGTTGCAGGCCTGTGAGGAGCTGCAGCAGCAAGCGGTGAATCAGCAGCAAAGACTTTCTGTCTTGCTGGGAGCGGTGGGTAGTCCGACTTGCCCGGATAGCCTGCCAGGCCCTTCGCTGCAACAAGCAGGGTCAGGGTATGCTTACAGTTTCAAGGCTGGTGCGGGTGTACGGGCGGATATGGATGCTTATCATGCAGGAGCTGGCGTACAAATCAATATTGAAAAGATCCTTATCAAGGCTGAATCAAAAACTTTCATTTGGGATCGTCTGAAAGATGGGGATGATAAAGTCGCTGTAAATAAGGAAATTGCCCGCCAGCGCCTGAATACACTCAATGAAAAGAGTCTCAGTCTGTTAGGTGAGGATAAGAGCCATAAGGCTTTGTCACGGCTATTGGCGTCAGCTGATGCTTCTGCTGGAAATGTAAGTGATATTGATGAAATCAATGATCTGCCTGCTGATACTCTGCATCGGGCAGTTAAATCTTTAGAAGTGGAATTTGATTATTATTGTGCAGTTATTCAACAGCGGGATATCAGTAAACGGCACTTAAAAGCAGGCGCGATTGAGATTTCTATTGCCAACAGTTGGCAAGGCAAAGGGCGGGAAGAGGTTTTTGCCAATATGTTGCTTTGCCATGCCACTTTGGGTAGCGCTTTGCTCAAGAAGCAAGAGCCTATGGATGAGGTTAATCGCCTTGCTACCCGGTTGTATAAGCCGTCAGTTTTGCATAATTCAGCCCGCCTGCTACAGCTTTCTGGTTTTTGCGACAAACTTAATTTAGAAATTCGTGATCGCAGCTATGTACTGGATATCGGGGGAGGCGTCGGGCCTTTAGGAGTAAAGGCAGAGGCATCGTTAACAGAACGTGAGCGGATTCATCATAATCCGGTGCGTGATGGTGAGTATAAAGACCTGCGTATTAAGATAACGGGGAGTTTGGGGCTAGCTTTTCCGCTGGATAGTCTTTTAGCGGATGTGTTTCCCGCTTTGCAGGCCCATGGAGTGGGCGATGCTGACCTTGCTGGGATGACCGCCGGGCTGAGTCCGGAGGTGAGTGCAGGTACTACTTTGTTGCTGCGCTTTTATAAACCGCGTTATCAGACACTCAAGGATTTCCCTGCAAAGGCAGCTGGTTATCGCTTGCAGCTGTTGCGCGTCAGTCAGTCTGCAGGTTTAGCAACATCCTTATCCGGGAGTATACCGGCTCAACCAGGCGTCAGTGCCGAGCTGGGAATGACCATTGGTTGGAGTGGATCGGATGTTTTGCTGGAGCGCTGGGGCAGTAATACGCTAAGTGGGCCAATGATGCATTATTTTCATTTGTGCCAGGTGGAAGAATTAGACGAGCG
>JBOFGM010000025.1:0-10133 GCA_051649105.1 Iodobacter sp.
CCGCCCTGGCTCCCCGGCATCCGCGCTTTTTTAACGCCAGTAGCCTCTTTTTTTGCTGATAACCGGTCAATCAGACGCGCTCTGCCAGCCTTTAATTACTGTGACTTATTGCAGGGCAGGCGATAGATCGGCCCAAGCACCGGTATAATCCCTATAACTTAAATAGAAATGAGACCCGTCATGCGCCCTTCTGCACGCCGCAGCAATGAACTTCGCAGTGTCCGTATCACCCGCAACTACACTCGTCATGCTGAAGGTTCAGTATTGATTGAGTTCGGGGACACCAAGGTGCTTTGCACGGCTTCGGTAGAAGAAAAAGTGCCGCCATTTTTAAAAGGCAAGGGCCAGGGCTGGGTTACCGCCGAATATGGCATGCTGCCGCGCTCCACCGACAGCCGTATGCGCCGTGAAGCGTCACAAGGCAAGCAAAGTGGCCGCACACAAGAAATTCAGCGCTTAATTGGCCGCTCGCTGCGTGCCGTTGTGGATATGACCCTGCTGGGCGAGCGTCAGATTTTAATTGATTGCGATGTGATTCAAGCCGACGGTGGCACACGCACCGCCAGCATTACCGGCGCTTTTGTGGCCTTAACCGATGCCATCAATGGCTTGATTGCCGCAGGTAAGCTGGAACGCTCGCCGATCAAAGAACATGTGGCAGCTATTTCGGTAGGGATTTATAAAGGTGAGGCCGTGCTGGATCTGGATTATCCGGAAGACTCCGACTGCGAAACCGATATGAATGTGGTGATGACAGGCAGCGGAAAATTTGTAGAAATCCAGGGAACGGCCGAAGGTGAAGCATTCAGCCGCCAGGAAATGGATGCTTTATTAAATTTAGCTGAACAGGGCATCAGTGATCTGATCACCATGCAAAAAACAGCGCTAGCAAGCTGATTTTAATAAATAATCTTTGTATCAGCAAAGAGAGAACCAGCAAGGTAAACCGGTTAAAAATGGCCCCAAATTGCGGTTCAGCCACAATTACCGCAATTCAAATGCTCATTTTAATTCGGTTTTACCAGCAAAATCCTTACGCTCGCGGCTTTTACACTGCGAATGATATGCTCTGCATATAAGGTTTTAGCCCCTTTTCGATTACTTGGTTAAAGTACAAACGATGAAACGTGTAGATGATTTCCGCCTTCGCTTCGGCAAAAAAGAATTAGTGCCGATCATGATTGGTGGCATGGGTGTCGATATTTCCACCGCTGATCTGGCTCTCGAAGCGGCTCGCCTGGGTGGTGTTGGCCATATTTCCGACGCCATGATCAACACGGTGACAGACCGTCGCTATAAGACCAAGCAAGTTAAAGAAAAACTCCAGCAATATAAACATAACGTCACCAATTCGGATAAATCCGTGGTGCAGTTTGATCTGGGTCGTCTGGAAGAAGCCACCAAGCTCCATGTGAGTAAGACCATGGAAGCCAAACAAGGTGACGGCCTGATCTTTATTAATTGCATGGAAAAGCTCACCATGAATGCGCCGAAGGAAACCCTTCGTGTGCGTTTAAATGCCGCTTTAGATGCCGGCATTGACGGGATCACCCTGGCCGCCGGCCTGCATCTGGGCTCTCTTGCCCTGATGGAAGATCACCCGCGCTTTCGTGATGTCAAACTGGGGATTATTGTTTCCTCGGTGCGCGCCCTGCAATTATTCCTGCGTAAAAACGCCAAATTAAACCGTTTACCCGATTATGTGGTGGTTGAAGGCCCGCTGGCCGGGGGTCACCTTGGCTTTGGTATGGACTGGGCGCAGTACGATCTGCAAACGATTGTGGCTGAAGTGCGCCAGTTTATGCTGGACGAGCATCTGGATATCCCGATTATCCCGGCAGGCGGCATCTTTACCGGCTCGGATGCGGTGTCCTTTCTGGAAGCCGGTGCAGCAGCCGTGCAGGTTGCCACCCGCTTTACCGTGTCCGCTGAATGCGGCTTACCGCCGGATGTGCAGCAGGAATACTTTAAAGCCAGCGAAGAGACGATTGAAGTTAATCAGATCTCGCCAACCGGCTATCCAATGCGCATGCTGACCAACAGCCCGTCGATCGGTGCCGGCATTCGCCCTAATTGCGAAGCCTATGGCTATTTACTGGATGCCAAAGGCGGCTGCAGCTATATCGAGGCTTATAACCGCGAAGTGGCCCTGCAACCGGATGCCCGCCGCATCAAAGTCATGGATAAAACCTGTCTTTGCACCCATATGCGCAATTTTGACTGCTGGACCTGCGGTCACTATACCTACCGTCTAAAAGACACCAGCCACAAGCTGGAAAACGGCAAGTATCAGACCCTCAGCGCTGAGCATATTTTCCAGGATTATCAGTACAGCACCGACAATAAGATTGCCCTGCCGGTGAAGCACGAGCTGGAATTAGCCCGGTAAACCCATACGGCATGCAATGCCGTCGGTAACAACGCTGATCTCAGCATAAAAAAAGCGGCCCGCAAGGCCGCTTTTTTTTATCTTCCGGCTACCCGGGCAGATTAATCCACACCACGGGCACGGTCTGCATGGAATTTCGCCACAAAGGCCGTAAACTCATCCGCCTCGATCGCGGCACGCATATCGGCCATCAGCACCTGATAGTAATGCAGGTTATGCATAGTATTAAGCTGCGCGGCCAGAATTTCGCCGGTGCGGAATAAATGATGCAAATAGCCACGGCTGAAATTTTTGCAGGTATAACAAGTACACGTTTCATCCAAAGGACGGGTATCGAGCTTATGCTTGGCGTTTTTAATCTTTACATCGCCATAACGCGTAAACAACATGCCATTCCTTGCGTTGCGGGTAGGCATCACGCAATCGAACATATCCACGCCTTGGCTTACCCCATAGACCAGGTCTTCAGGCGTGCCAACACCCATTAAATAGCGTGGTTTGTTTACAGGAAGGCGCGGAGCGGTATAAGCCAGAATCCGTTCCATCTCTTCTTTGGGTTCACCCACCGATAAACCACCGATCGCCATACCGTCAAAACCAATTTCCATCAGACCGGCAATCGACTCATCGCGCAGATCTTCATACATCCCGCCCTGCACAATTCCAAACAAGGCATTCGGGTTTTGCTGCGCATCAAATTCAGCGCGTGAGCGCTTGGCCCAGCGATAAGACATACGCATCGAATCCCCTGCCTGCTTGCGGTCGGCAGGATAAGGGGTGCATTCGTCAAAGATCATGACGATGTCAGAATTAAGCACCGTTTGAATCTTCATCGATTCTTCCGGCGTTAAAAATAATTTATCGCCATTGACCGGGCTTTGAAAGGTCACGCCTGCTTCGGTGATTTTACGCATCGCACCAAGGCTGAACACCTGAAAACCACCCGAGTCAGTCAGAATAGGCTTATCCCAGCCCATAAATTCATGCAAGCCACCAAAGGCCTTTACCACTTCCAGACCCGGGCGCAGCCAGAGGTGGAAGGTATTACCCAGACAGATTTGTGCGCCAATTTCTTTTAAATCGCGCGGGGTCATCGCTTTAACCGTGCCATAAGTGCCAACCGGCATAAACACCGGTGTTTCAACCACACCATGGTTCAGGGTTAAGGTACCGCGGCGCGCACCGGCGCTGGTGGTTTTTAATTCAAATTCCATTTTCTTCTTTCCAGTTAAACGCCGCCGGAAACACAGTCCGGCGCGGGGGCAAGGTTACCGTCAAGCCACCTGCAGCGCAATCATGCCGCAGGGTAAAAATAGCCGCTGGCTGACAAAAGTCGCGCAGGCTCAGCCAAAGAGCATCGCCGGCACATGATCCAGCAAATCATCCAGCTCATCCTGGCTTAAAGCCAGATAGCGGCATAACAGCGGCTCAATTTGCCGCCATCCGGCCTGCACCGGCTGATTCAACCGGCAGCTGACAATATGTTCCGCCAGGCACACCAGTGCAATCAGGGTGCAGATATGGGACCACTCTCCCGGCACCGGCTCCTGAAACACCTCAAAATTATGCAGATTTAAAATCGCAAGGCTGGTGTCCGCCGGCAGATACCAGGTGCGGGCCAGTAAATAGCCCACCACATTATGGCTGACCCGGTACATCCGCTCTTCTTCCTGAATCCGTGCGGTACGGGAAAGCGCCTTTTGCTGATAAGAAGCGGCGGTATAGCCCGGAAAACGAATTTCCATCAGCGGTTTGCCGCAACTGATAAATAAACCCAGCGTATAGGCCTCGTCAGGCGTCACGCCATGCACGGATTCGGCCAGATGAGCCGCCACCATGGCCACCGAACCCGAGAAATTCCAGAAGGCCACCATATCTTCCGGCTCACCCGGCGAGAGGACCTGACGCAGGACCACACCCTGCACCACATTACTCAGATTTTTCAGTCCTAACAGCTGCAGAGCCTGCTGCACCGAGACCACCCGGGCAGAAAGGCTGAAATACGGTGAATTCACCGTTTTAATCACGGCCGCCGACAAAGCCACATCGGTACTGATCAAGCGGGCAATTTCGGCAAAATCCGGCACCTCACTACCCTGCGCTTTTTCCAAAGCCAGCAAAATATCAGGCCGGGGCGGAATAACCATGCCCCGCAGTAATACATTGGCCTCTTCAGCACTCAGATCAGTCAGCACATCAGTCCTTTATCACTTATATAACAGCGGGAGCCGGCTCTAACAGCATGGCGTCGCCATAACTGAAGAAGCGGTATTGCTGCTCCACCGCATGGGCATAAGCCGCACGCATAGTGTCATAACCGGCAAATGCCGCCACCAGCATCAGCAGCGTGGATTTAGGCAAATGGAAATTGGTAATCAGACGGTCCACCACCCGGAACTGATAACCCGGAGTAATAAAGATATTCGTGTCGCCCACCGGCTCGGCCAGCACGCCCTTTTGGGAGGCCGCTTCCAAAGCACGCAAGCTGGTGGTCCCCACCGCGATCACCCGGCCACCGGCCGCCTTAGCCTGCTCAATCAGGGCAATGGTGGCAGCCGGTATAGAATAGCGCTCGTGATGCATAATATGCTCACTGATATCATCCACCCGCACCGGCTGAAAAGTACCTGCGCCCACATGTAACGTCAGATAGCCTGTTTTCACGCCCATGGCATGTAATTGGGCCAGCAGTTCATCGGTAAAATGCAGGCCCGCCGTCGGGGCCGCCACCGCACCAGGATCCCGCGCATAAATGGTCTGATAACGCTTGGCATCGCTTTCATCCGGAGTATGCGTAATATAAGGCGGCAGAGGCAGCTCACCCGCTTGCTCCAGGATATCTAATACACTCTCTTGCCCATCGAAATGTAATTTAAACAGATCATCTTTGCGCTCGGTCATGGTGGCCGGCCAGCGATCAGCAAAAATAAGCCGGGCTCCGGGTTTGGGCGCTTTAGAAGAACGGATATGCGCCAGCGCAGTATGTTCATCTAAAACACGCTCGATCAGCGCCTCAATGGCGCCGCCCGAATCCTTTTTTCCGAACACCCGGGCCTTGATCACCTTGGTATCGTTAAAAATAAGAACATCGCCCGCACGTAAAAACTGCGGTAAATTGCGAAAGTGTGAATCTTGACGATTCATACCATCGACATGGAGTAAACGGCTCTCCCCGCGGACTTCCGGAGGGAATTGTGCAATCAAAGATTCAGGCAAATGGTAATCAAAGTCAGCGACTTGCATGCAAATTGAGCCTTTTTTTAAGATGTAACTAAACTACAAGACATGTATCGCCTTGTACGACAAAACCCGCACTCAGCTTGGGCTGGCGGACTTTCAAACAAGTGTTTTAGATTGCATTTTCACCGAAATTACCCACTTTTTCTGGACAAATTCGCTAAAACTGCGGCAAACTGCGCGCAATGACAGGCAACAAAAGTGAGCAGCGGATGCTAAACACGCGCAATATCCTGGTACTACATGGCCCAAATTTAAATTTGCTTGGCTCAAGAGAGCCACAGCATTATGGTAGCGATACTTTGGCAACCATTAATAGTAAGCTGGTCGAACTTGGACAACAGCGCGCGGCAAGCGTCAACGCATTCCAATCTAACCGTGAATACGAGCTGATTGATCGTATCCATGCTGCCAGCAACGACGGCACGGATTTTATCATTATTAACCCTGCTGCGTTTACGCATACCAGTGTTGCGATTCGCGATGCACTGGCCGGGGTGAAAATTCCTTTTGTTGAAGTCCACCTGTCCAATGTCCATGCCCGTGAACCATTCCGGCAACATTCCTATTTTTCCGACCTTGCAGTCGGCGTTATCTGCGGTTTGGGTGCGCACGGTTATGAATGCGCACTGGAATTTGCACTCCGTTTTACTCCCAAGGCCCCCTGATTTAAATCAACGCCAATAAATTCTCAAAACAGAGAGGAGACCCCTATGGATTTGCGCAAACTTAAGAAACTGATTGATCTCGTTGAAGAATCCGGCATCGCTGAGCTTGAAGTCACCGAAGGTGAAGAGCGTGTTCGCATCACCCGCGTTAATCAGAATATCCCTGCTTATGCTCAGGCTATGCAATACCAGTTGCCACCGGCAGCTGCTCCTGCAGCCGCAGCACCCGTAGCGGTTGCTGTTGCAGCAGAAGTCGAAGCTAAACCAGAAGGCTTTGTTGCCAAGTCACCGATGGTCGGTACTTTCTACCGTGCCTCTTCCCCTGAGTCGAAAAACTTTGTGGAAATTGGTCAGCAAGTGAATGTGGGTGATACCCTGTGCATTATCGAAGCAATGAAACTGCTGAACGAAATCGAAGCAGATCAGGCGGGCGTGATTAAGGCCATCCTGGTCGAGAATGGCCGTCCTGTTGAATATGGCGAACCATTGTTTATTATTGGCTGATCATTCATTGCCGGTGAGCACTAAGTAGTCAACACTGGCAGGCTGTTCAAAAAACTGCGGTTAAGCGGAAAAAAACGCTGATTAATGGCAAAAATCTTTATTTACCCTGGTAAATGCTGATTTTTCGCCATTTTTTCCTTGTTATTCAACTGCCCGGTTTCATTTTTTGAACAACCTGTCTGCCTGCTTAAGGCCTCACTCCTCACGGAGTAAACCATGTTTGAAAAAATTCTGATTGCCAATCGCGGTGAAATTGCGCTGCGTATTTTGCGCGCTTGCCGTGAAATGGGCATCAAAACCGTGGTCGTGCATTCTGAAGCCGACCGCGAAGCAAAATATGTCAAATTAGCCGATGAATCCGTTTGTATCGGACCGGCTTCCTCGACATTAAGCTATCTGAATGTGCCTGCCCTGATTGCGGCAGCAGAAGTGACCGAAGCACAGGCAATTCACCCGGGCTACGGCTTTTTAAGTGAAAACGCCGATTTTGCCCAGCGTGTTGAAGAATCCGGCTTTGCCTTTATCGGCCCGCGCCCGGAATCCATCCGTCTGATGGGTGATAAAGTGTCTGCTAAAGACGCCATGAAAGCCGCTGGTGTGCCTTGCGTGCCCGGCTCTGACGGTGCCTTGCCGGACGATCCTGTGGAATTAATGAAAATTGGTAAGGCCGTTGGCTATCCGGTGATCATTAAAGCCGCAGGTGGCGGTGGTGGCCGCGGTATGCGCGTGGTCAATAATGAAGAAGAACTTGTAGCGGCTGTTGAGCTTACAAAATCGGAAGCAGAAAAGTTCTTTGGGAACGCCATGGTTTACATGGAAAAATACCTGCAGAACCCACGCCATATTGAAATCCAGATTTTAGCGGACCAGCATGGCAATGCGATTTATCTGGGCGAGCGCGACTGCTCTATGCAGCGCCGCCACCAGAAGGTGATCGAAGAAGCGCCGGCACCGGGTATTACCGATGCACAGCGTAAACGAATCGGTGAAGCATGTGCCGATGCCTGCCGCAAAATTAATTACCGCGGTGCAGGCACGTTTGAATTCTTATTTGAAAACGGCGAATTCTATTTTATTGAAATGAATACCCGCGTTCAGGTAGAGCATCCGGTTACTGAAATGATTACCGGCATTGATATTGTGCAAGAGCAGATTCGTGTGGCTGCGAATTTACCCCTGCGCTATACGCAAAAAGACGTCAAGCTCAAAGGCCATGCCATTGAATGCCGGATTAATGCCGAAGATCCACTGAAATTTATTCCAAGCCCGGGCCGCATTACCACCTACCACACACCAGGTGGTCCTGGCGTACGCGTGGATTCTCACGTTTACCAGGGTTATATGGTGCCGCCGTATTATGATTCGATGATTGGCAAAATCATTACCTATGGTGATGACCGTGCACAGGCCATGGCCAGAATGCGGATTGCTTTATCAGAAATGGTGGTACAAGGCATTAATACAAACATTCCTTTGCACCAGCAGCTGTTATTGGATGAAGCCTTTATTAAAGGCAGCACCAGTATTCATTATCTGGAACAAAGAATGCCGGAAATCCGCAAGCAACTGGAAGCGAAATTAGCCATTACAAATAGCTGATTGCCTCCGGGATTAAAAAAAGCACCTTCAGGGTGCTTTTTTTATGCCTGGCGCTGCGCTAAACCATTACTGCAGCTGATTAATCTGCTGCAAGGCCTGGCAAAAAGATTGCATGGTCTGCTCCAGCTGATCGAGTACCTGCAACAGCTCGGTGCCTGGCGCCTCCCGCAATAAGGCTTCGGCCAGGGTGGCCAGACGGGTTAAATCCTGTACCGATAAATTGGCCGCCGCGCCTTTTAAAGAATGTGCGGTTCTGGATGCCGTTTCAATATCCCCGGCGGCTAAAGCCGCACGAATCCGGGCCGGATTATCCTGCTCGGTGCTGGCTAACTGCTCCATCACCAGCCAGTATAAAGCCGCCTTATTGCCCAGCCTCGCCAGACCATCCTGAATATCCAGGCCGGCTACTCCGGATAAAGACTGCAATTTATCCATATCCGACAGCGCTTCTGCCACCTGGCTGGATTGATCTGCTGTTTTAATCATTAATTTATCCGGGGCTATATTCCGTGAATCAGCCGGGACAATACTCCGGCTGCCATCCGCATTTAAACGATGTAAAAACCAGTATTGCAGCCGCTCATATAATAATGCCGGATCAATCGGCTTGGTAATATGCTCATTCATTCCCCCGGCCAGACAACGCGCGCGTTCTTCATGAATAGCATGAGCGGTCATCGCAATAATGGGCAATAAATTAAAGGCATTATCCGCCCGGATCTTTGCGGTGGCCTGATGCCCGTCCATTTCTGGCATCTGTAAATCCATCAGTACACAGTGATAATAATGCGGGCCCGATTGGGCTAATTTTTGCAGCGCTTCCTGCCCGTTATTGGCAATATCCACCCGGATAGCGGCAGCCATCATTAATTCATAAGCAATTTGCTGATTAACCAGATTGTCTTCCACCAGTAAAACAGACATGCCGGTTAAATCAGGCACCAGATCCGTCCGGGCAGCAATATCCCGTAATAATTCAGGCGCGAAGATAGTCAGTAATGTATCCACTAATTCCGACTGATTAATCGGCTTAAATAAAACCCGGTCGGCAAAGGCCGCATCATTTTCTGTCCGGATATCTTCCCGTGTGTGAGCGGTGACCAGCACAATGGCAGGCTGATGGCACAACCTTTTATCGTGGTGAATCCTGCGGGCCAGCTCCAGCCCGCTCATCTCCGGCATGCGCCAGTCGGTAAAGACCACGGAAAAAGGCTGGCCGATGGCATCGGCCCGGTGCAAATGCACTAAGGCATCTTCACCCGAACCGGCGGTTTCCACCACAAAACTCAGGCTTTGCAATGATTGCTGCAAGATATCGCAAGCCACCCGGTTATCATCCACCACCAGGATGCGCATCCCTTGCAAATGGTCCGGCAGCCATAATCCGCGCTGCTCTGCCACCCGCTCAAATGGGCAGGTAAACAAAAAGACCGAACCCTGGCCGGGCGTGCTTTCCACGCCAATTTGCCCGCCCATCATTTCAACCAGCCGCTTAGAAATAGATAACCCCAGCCCGGTGCCGCCAAATTGCCGGGTCGTGGTACTGTCGGCCTGATTAAAAGGCAGAAACAACGATTTGCACTGCTCGGCCGTCATCCCGGCCCCGGTGTCCCTGACCTGAAAGCGTAACTGGGTCTGCGCGCCGCTGCTGCTGAGTAAATCGCAGGACACATGCACCTCGCCTTCACCGGTAAATTTAATGGCATTGCTGACCATATTAACCAGCACCTGCCCCA
>JBOFGM010000026.1:0-7349 GCA_051649105.1 Iodobacter sp.
TCCAGATGAAATAAGCCCCGTCTTGCTCCTTCCCCTCCAGCTCGGCCAAGCCCTGCGGCAGCTGGCTATGCCTGTGATTTTCATCAAAACTTAAGTAAACATTCTTTGAATTTATAAGCTTGATGTCATACATTTATCAGGTTGTATCTATAGATTTTTACTTTGATATTTTTTTGCTGACAAGCATGGAGTAAAGACATGGAAGCATATCTGGGAACGATTCTGGCTTTTGGCTGTGATTATCCGCCGATGGACTGGGCACAGTGCCAGGGGCAATCGCTGCAAATATCGCAAAATAATGCCTTATACGCCGTCATCGGCAGTTACTATGGCGGCACCCCACCCAACACCTTTATGCTGCCTAATCTGGCCGGCCGCATGCCGATCGGTATCGGGACCTTACCAGCCAGCGGCCCATCCCCTGCCGTGCAATTTCAGCCCGGCAATAAAGGCGGCAACCTGGCTATTTCGATTCTGACCGCCAATATGCCCACCCACACTCATGCCTTTACCGGCGCAGGCGTCACACTGCAAGCGGCCGCCACCCCAACTAATCCGCTGAATGTGCCCAGCACCACAAACAACTTCCTGGGCGCATCCCCGGCAACAGGCCAGACCCAGGCTTCAATCTGGTCTTCATCCATGACTGACCCCGTTAATGTAGGCGGAATCACCGGTACGGGCAGCAATTCCGCAGCAGGGGGCAGCCAGCCAATCAGCGTACAAAATCCTTTTCTGGCGTTAAATTTCTGTATCGCCGTATCCGGACTTTTCCCAAGTCGTCAGTAAGCTTTGCTGCGGGGCAACCCGCAGTTTTTTCAGGAGAACCCTATGCTGGGATCTGTTTGCGCCAATGATTTTCTTTCTATTCTGGGGGAAAAGTGCACTTTCCTCACGGATCAGCAAACACAGCTGACGCTGCAAATTCAAGCCGTAAAAATGCGGCCGCTGACGCGCAACCCTTATGCGCCGGAGGATGAGCGCATTCCCTTTGTGGTGGAATTAGTCACCGATGGCCCTTGCGATATCAGAAATGCCACCGGCGAGCTGACTTTCGCCAGCAATGGCAAACAGCTGCAATCGGTATGGATCAGCCGGGTGGGTGCAATGGGCAGAGATGCTTCGCTGGCCTATTTTCAGCTGCCATTTAACTGATTCAGCGAACCGGAGCTGGCTGTGGATACCAGACCAGCTTATCGGCCATCGCCCCCGGGGCTTCAAGAGCAAAGCCCAGTTGATGATACAGCTGACGGGCAGCAGGATTATTGTGCCAGACCACCACGGTGAGCGGTGAGCGCACCTGAAGCGCCGCCTGCTGCAAGCCCAGCAGCACGCCACGGCCATAGCCCAGCCCGCGCACCTGTGGCATCAGGGCTAAAAAGATAATCCGCACCTCGTTATGACCAAAATCGGTCATCACCACGCCAACCGAAGTGCGGGTTTTTTCGATAATAAAGTGCATGGCATTGGGGAAATGCTCGCCGGTGCCTTGCAGCAAAACCTGAAACTGCTGTTCGGCCACCGATGCAACCAGCTCTTCATCGCCGTCGATAAACTGCAGATCCGGCCGGGCACTGCGGTACATACTGGCAATAAAGGCAGAATCTGAATCTCGGGCAGGGCGTAAAGACAAGCCTTCGGGTAAAGCATTCAGCATAGCAAGCTCCGGGCGAAGATCAGAAAAGCTGCGGCGCAGCCATTTAAGAAAATATCCAGAAAGATCACAGAAAGCAAATATAGTCGCCTGCCTGTCTCCTGGTCAGAACAGATCCTGACCCCCGACCGGTTTATGCGGCTAAGGCTCCAGCCGGTGCAGGCAAACCAGGCTTTTCTTAGACGTCGACTGACCTGCTGCCAACACCTTACCATCGGCCAATCTAGTCGCCTGCCGGTCTCTTGCTCAGAACAGATCCTGACCTCCGCCCGGTTTATGCGGCTAAGGCTCCAGCCGGTGCAGGCAAACCAGGCTTTTCTTAGACGTCGACTGACCTGCTGCCAACACCTTGCCATCGGTCAATCTAGTCGCCTGCCTGTCTCTTGGTCAGGACAGATCCTGACCTCCGCCCGGTTTATGCGGCTATGGCTCCAGCCGGTACAGGCAAACCAGGCTTTTCTTAGAGGTAGACTGACCTGCGGCTAACACTTTTCCATCGGCCGATAAAATCATCTTGCTGCTGCTTTTGATATCCCCCGGGCAGCGGTAAATGACATTCTTTTTGTTTTTTTCTTTCCAGACCGTGGCCGGATAACCCACCGCCACCTTCTCATCGGCGCTGATACCGGCAATGGTGCGGCCATCGGCACTAAACCCCTGCGGTGAGCTGGCGGCATGCACCTGACTTAAAGGCTGACGCACCCCATCGGCCAGCAGCATGACATTACTGGATCCCTCTTCCAGATTATTGGAAAGCAACCAGACCCGGCTGCCATCAAAGGAAACCGCCAATAAGCCCAGATAGTGATCTTCTACCTTCAGCAACTGGCCCAGATTGGTTTTACCCGCCGCATTGATTTGCCATAACTGGGTTGGCCAGCCGCCGCCAGAGACAAATAACGCCGATCCATCGCGCGACATACCGGTGGCATTGGTATCGGCCTGAACTACTTCCAGCCCCTGACCTTTTTTCCATAACACGGCATCGTTTTGCATAAAGCTGAAGCGCTCTTCGGGCCCCATCTTATTTTTAGCCAGAATACTCAGACGAAACGGCTCAAAATCCGGGTTTTCGCCACGCAGCAGCAGCGGCGGATCTTCCTCTGCAAAACCCGTATCCTCATCCCACAGAAAACTCTGCCGCAGCGGCGTCTCGCCCCCCATCACCTCAATAAAACCAGCCAGCTGGCGGGAATCGGCACTGATCCCGACCACTTCCCAGCTGCCGGCATTTTCAAGATTTTCAAACGGGGTCTGCTGTTCAAAGCGGGTATAGGCCGCACGCTGTATTAATTGCTTCATGGTGCCGCGATAGCGGTTACCCAGCACACGGCTGCCATCGGCGCTGATCGCCTGAGGCAGGCTCATCCCGTCCGGCAGCATGGAAAAACCCTCGCTGGCCGTCCAGATAAAGCTTTGCGGCAACGCTTTTTCATCGGCCAGCAACCAGCCCACAATGGTATTGCCATCGTCGCTCATATCCGCC
The DNA here is from genome assembly GCA_051649105.1 of Iodobacter sp. Classification (GTDB taxonomy): domain Bacteria; phylum Pseudomonadota; class Gammaproteobacteria; order Burkholderiales; family Chitinibacteraceae; genus Iodobacter. The sequence continues at coordinate 3,141 of JBOFGM010000026.1, forward strand.
ACGCCCGATCGCCACGCCTGTGGCACCAGCCGCTCTGATTCGCCACCGGCCTGCCAGCGCCAGGCATCCATACCGCCGCCCGCCCCGGCCCCAAATGCCAGAACACGGCCATCGGCCGATAAGCGTGTGGCATCGGAAGTGTAATAAGAGCCCGCCGGCAAAGGCACCAGCGCCTCCTGGCCACCGCTGCGCAGCGCCAGACCATGTGCAGGCTGCAAAGCCCAGAAAGACGTATCCGGCATCCGGGTGCGGAGCTGCTCCAGAATCCCGGCGTCGCTCTGCTGTAATTCAGCGCCATTTTTACGCACCAGCTGAACCGAACCATCGGCCGACAGGCGTTCAATTAACCGGTTCTCAATTTTTTGCACCGCGGCCGGTTTAGCGGCCCCGGCCGCATAGCTCGCGGGTACCGCCGCCAATAGCAGTGCTGTTAGTAAAGTTGTTCTGAACATGCAAGCTCCCAGGTGCCGGCAAAAACCCTGATTTTAGCGGACGAGCCGACGAACGGCGATAAGGAAAATCAGAATTCTGTGGGGGCATGGGCGATCAATCACCTGGTCTTTAAGCCAGCCTCAGGGGGTAGTGTTACAAATATCCAGCAACAGTGAGCGCAGCCAGCGATGCGCAGGATCGGCGTCCATCCGCGGATGCCACAGCATAGAAACCGTCAGTTCAGGAGCCGCAACCGGCAAGGGAAAGCTGAACATCCCGGCTCGCAAGCTTAGTGTGTGCCGCTCGGGCACGGTAATAATCAGATCAGAGCCGCGCGCCAGCGCAAGGCCCGCAGAAAACCCGCCAACAAAGGTAGCAATCTCCCGCACCAGGCCCAAAGGCTTTAAAACTTCATCCATTGCACCCTGATCCTGCCCCCGGCGGGAAACCAGAATATGCCGGCCGCCCGCATAGCGCTCTGGCGTGATCTCGCCGGTGCAAAGCGCATGGCCCATACGCACGACACCGGTAAAGTGGTCCTTGAATAAGGCCCGGGTGCGTACCTCCGGCCCGGTGATCTGGTTGATGACGCCGGTTTCCAGATCCACCGAGCCATCACGCAGGGCCGCGCTGTCCTGGCTTAATTTCTGTACAAAGCGCAGCCGCACCCGTGGTGCCTCCAGCGCGATCCGGGAGATGAGTGCGGGGCCAAAGTTTTCCACAAAACCATCGCTGCTGCGCAGGGTAAAGGTGCGGGCTAACTGGCTGAGATGAAGCATTTCTGCCGGGCGTAAAACAGCTTCAGCCTCGGCCACCAGCAGGCTGACCCGCTCGCGCAGCTCCAGCGCCCGGGGAGTGGGCACCAGACCCCGGCCAGCCCTTACCAATAAAGGGTCTCCCGTGGTTTCCCGCAGCCGCGCCAGCGCACGGCTCATGGCCGACGGGCTCAGCCGCAAACGCCGGGCCGCCCCCGCCACACTGCCTTCGGCAAGAACCGCATCCAGGGTCATCAACAAATTAAGATCAGGGTTGGGCATAGGCTGAGTTTAGCGCAGGCATGGCGTTTGATGCACTAATAAGCTGCACCTGCTGCGTCTTCCGCCAGTTAATAAAAACGCCGAGGATGCAGTGATTGATCCGGAGCCCGAAAAAAATGAAATCTGCCACCCTTACCGCTGAACCGTCTGCGATCAGCCTGCCCCTGCTCAGCCTGTCGCTGACGATGCTGTTATCTTCGCTGGGCACCAGTATTGCCAATGTCAGCCTGCCTACTCTCGCCATCGCCTTTGCCGCCTCTTTTCAACAGGTGCAGTGGGTGGTAATTGCCTATCTGCTGGCCATTACCACGCTGATTGTCAGCGCCGGGCGGCTGGGCGATATGCTGGGGCGGCGCAGACTGCTGCTGGCCGGCCTTGCCCTCTTTACTCTGGCATCCCTGTTATGCGGTATCGCCACCACACTTTGGCAACTGATTGCCGCCCGTGCCCTGCAGGGGCTTGGGGCCGCCCTGATGATGGCGCTGAGTGTGGCTCTGACCAGCGAAACGATGACTAACCCTGGCCGTGCCATGGGGCTGCTCGGCACCATGTCCGCCCTGGGCACTGCGCTGGGCCCGTCTCTGGGCGGCCTGCTGATTGCGGGCATGGGCTGGCGGGCGATTTTTCTGCTGAATCTGCCACTGGGCATACTGACAATACTGCTTGCACATCGTTTTCTGCCGCCTGACCGCCCGGCTGAAAAGCAAAGCCAGTTTGATCTGCCAGGCTCCCTGCTGCTGGCCCTGACACTGGCGGCCTATGCCCTGGCAATGACCAGCGGACAAGGTTTTGGCCTGCTGAACGGGGCGCTGATCCTGGCCGCGCTGGCCGGGGCCGGCCTGTTTATAGGGGTTGAACAAAGAAGCGCATCCCCCCTGCTGCCATGGAACCTGTTCACCCCAAAGCTGCGATCCGGCTTATCAATGAGCGCACTGGTTTCAACGGTGATGATGGCCACCCTGGTGGTCGGGCCGTTTTATCTGGCCCGCAGCTTTGGGCTGGATGCCTTACATGTGGGCCTTGTGATGTCGGCCGGCCCGGTGGCCGCTGCCCTCGCTGGCTTGCCTGCCGGCCATATGGTGGATCGCTTTGGCGCGCAAAGAATGTGCCTTCTTGGGCTGGGCGGAATTGCCGCAGGCTGCCTGGTTTTATCCCAACTGCCGCAAGCATGGGGCCTGCCTGGCTATATGGCCCCCATCGTGCTGATCACCATCAGCTATGCGCTGTTTATGGTGGCCAATAATACGGCGGTAATGAGCGGTATCGGCCCGGATCAACGCGGGGTGATGGCCGGCATGCTGAGCCTCTCACGGAATCTGGGGCTGATTTCCGGTGCCTCGGTGATGGGCGCGCTGTTTGCCTTTGCCTCCACCGGCGACCTCTACCCTGCGACAGCGGGTATGCGTTTTACCTTTGCCGTCGCCACCGCCCTGATCATTGCCGCTCTGGTAATCGCCATCCGCACGGAACACTCTTGCGCTCTGAACCCGCCCGGGTAAAAAGACAATCTGCTTTTTAAAAAAAGAATATTTATTTTTAGAAATTAAGTTTCACTTAATACAAGGCTGTTTAAATGAACATATAGAAAAACAGCCAAGGAATTTAATCATGAAATCACTGATCTTAGCCATCGCCACCGTATTAAGCTTTTCTGCATGCAGTTTTACTGGCAAACAGCCAAGTAATATTTCGGCACATATTTCCGATATGGAAGTCACCACCAAAGTAAAAACCACGCTGCAATCAGATAATGAATTAAAGCCATTTAATATTGCCGTGGTCACCACCAAGGGCGATGTACGGCTGACCGGTACGGTTGAATCACAAGCCCAAAAAGACCGCGCCACACAAATTGCCCGCTCCATGGATGGTGCGCATACATTGCATGATGAACTGATGATTAAAGAATCATAAGAATTAACTGACTGGTTAATAAACCACCATTACCGGGGCAATTAACAGCCCCGGAAAAATATGGACTACCAGACTATTTATAAGTAATTTCAAATAGCTGAAAGTATTTTAATCCCGGAAAAATAACAGCACTTATCATAAGCGCTGTGGTAAAAAGGCTGAGTCTTAATAAACTCTTTAAATGCATGGCATCAATACCATGCATAAGGCGGCCATGTCTCAAAACCCGGACCCCATGTTACCGCAGCTTTTTCCGCTGCTGCAGGCCTTTCCTGGCCCGGAAAGAATGGCACTGCTGGCCACGGGCAAGGAATATGACGCACCTGCCGGCGCAATACTTTGGGAAGAAGGGCAATCTGTCAGTGATATTTTGCTTATTTCATCCGGGATTATCGTCGCCACCTCCAATGCACAAGCGGGCAACCGGGCGTTTTTATACGGGCATATGTCTGCCGGCTCGATAGCCGGATTGCATGCACTGCTTATGCCGGATGTGGCTCAGGTTCAATTAACGGTACAAAAAGACGCCCACTATCTTCAGCTGCCGCTGCCGGCATTATCAGCCGCGCTGAAAGCCAGCCCCGGCGCGTGGGAAGCCGTGGCCAAAGAGCTGGCTCAGGGCGTGTTTCACTTAGTTAATACCATCAATTTATTGGCTCAATCCAATGGTTATCATCGTTTGCGCCGTCTGCTGATTCAACTGGATCGCCGGGCACGGGACAGCCACCAGCAAAGCGGCTTGATACTCAGCCAGCAAGAACTGGCTTCCCGCATTGGCCTGTCGCGCGAGATGGTCAACCGAATGCTCGCTCAGCTTCGCAGCGGT
>JBOFGM010000027.1:0-6658 GCA_051649105.1 Iodobacter sp.
GGCATTGCGGTGTTTATCGGCCAGGCGGAGGATAAGGCGCACTGGGTTGATGTGGGCCAATGCTACGAGCGTTTTGCGCTGCAAGCCACGGCTCTTGGCATCCGCAACGCGTTTGTTAACCAGCCCGTTGAGGTGAGTACGCTCAGGCCGCAGTTCGCATCTGTGCTCGGGCTCGGTGACCAACGCCCCGATTTGGTCGTGCGCTTTGGTCGCGGACCGGCCATGCCATCCTCTTTACGACGGCCCGTTGCCGCCGTGCTGGTTTGAAGCAATGAAAATACCGAAGCAGCTAAGGTAAGGGCTTGGATGACATGGGCGATAACGATTCCCGGTGAGGTGCCAGCCACGCTACTCGTTTTGGGCCGTTACGGGCAATACCGCTGGGCTGAAGCAAGCCAGGCCAGGCCAAGGCGGCCCGCATTCCATCAGTCAGTTCGCGCTACAACGCTCTGTAAATCCAGTGCCTGCATGCACCCGTGAACGCTACTTTTGCACCTTCCTCAAAGACGGTCAGCCCTCTGGTTAATTGACTTGATGAAATATTTTTCATTGCAGGTCATTGCAGGAGTAGCCCCGCCTTAGTGTGGACCTCATCAAACACCCCAAACCCCGGTCTTTACCGGGGTTTTTTGTTGCCTGCGGATCTGTGGATGGCATGGGGCTGTGAAGTACCTGCGTCGGCGGGGGCTTTAGCAACGCGCATTTTGCCGCGAAATGAGCGTCTTTCCGGACTGGAAAGATATCTGCAATGGCGCAAATGCATACTGATTTATGGTTTTTCATTTTAATGTTCAAAATGATAAAAGGACTTAATAAAATGAAAAAAATGATGCTTGCCGCGCTGCTCGCGGGTTTCATGGCCATGGCAAGTGCCGGGCTTGATGAAGGCTATGCAGCGGTCCAATCCGGTCATTTTGCGCTGGCACTCAAAGAGTTTGAACCGCTTGCTATGCAAGGTAATCCCGTGGCGCAATACAACCTTGGCTATATGTCTTCCAATGGGTTGGGAGTGCCGCAGGACCATGCTCAAGCTGTTGCCTGGTATTACAAGGCGGCTCAGCAAGGCCATGCTTACGCTCAAACCAATCTTGGGCAAATGTACGAGAAGGGTCAAGGCGTACCACGCAACGATGCCCTGGCCTTGAGCTGGTATCGAAAGGCCGCCGCACAAGGCGATGCCATTGCGCAATCCAGCGTTGGAGTCATGTACATAATGGGTAAAGTCATTCCTCGTGACTATGCCCTGGCGGTGAACTGGTTACGTAAAGCCGCAGAACAAAACTTTGCTGAGGCGCAATACAATCTTGGCGTAATTTACATCAACGGTTGGGGGGTGCCGCGGGATAATAATCAGGCTGTGGTTTGGTTTCGCAAGGCCGCGGCGCAAGGCTTTGCCCTTGCGCAATTTAATATGGGCCTGTCGTACTTCCATGGCTGGGGTGTGCCGCGAAATGAAGCTGAAGCGGCCAGCTGGTTTCGCAAGGCGGCTGAGCAGGGTAATGTCAACGCACAAGTCAGCCTTGGCGCAATGTATACCAATGGTCAGGGCGTACCTCAGGATTTTGCACAAGCAGTGAGCTGGTATCGCAGGGGCGCAGAGCAAGGCGATGCCTTCGGGCAAGCAAACCTCGGCCGGATGTATGCGACTGGCCAGGGCGTACCACAGAACTGGGTTGTTGCTTATGCGTTATTTAATCGGTCTGTTTCTTCAGGTGCACCAGGTGATGTGGCTCAGGCCAGTGATTTTGTTATGCGGCAATTAACAGCAAAGCAATTGAAGACCGGCCAGCGGCTAAGTGCTGAAATGGCAAAGCCGAATAATTTAAATAAGGCGATTGAGGCATACCTCAAAACAGCCCGGTAACTGCCGGCAAATCGCTCAGGCAGGAGTGGTTTTTATTAATTAAATATGCTGAAATTCATTTCTCTGTGAAATGAATATATCAGAGGGTTGTCTTAATACTAAACAGTCAGCCATTTATCCAGGCAGTTTTTTAAGGTTTCAATATTGACTGGCTTAGATAAAAAATCATTCATTCCTGCTGCATAACAATTTTTAGAGTCTTCCGGATATGCATTGGCTGTTAACGCAATAATGGGCAGTTTTTTCATTTCTTCCCGGTTCATTGCACGAATGGTTTTGGTGGCCATAAAGCCATCCATAATGGGCATTTGGCAATCCATAAATACGGCATCATAGTGATTGAGTTCGACGGCATGAACGCCGGCTAAACCATCGGACACAATATCGACCCGGCAATTTAATTTTTCTAACATCAAAACGGCTACTTTTTGATTGATTAAATTATCTTCAACTAACAGCACATAAGGCTTTTTATGCAGCCCGGCAACGTGAGGCGTGGTTGCCAAAGCACAATTTGTCTGTGGTTGAATTTGCAAACTGAATGCTTCAGCCAGGCTTTCGCACAATTGTGAGGTATGTATGGGCTGGGTGATAAAGAATGAAAATCCGGCTTCTCTGGCGGTCTGCCCCTGTTGCCTGATAGCCGTGAGTAAACCCAAGGGCAGAGAAGCGGCGGCGGGATGAGCATGAATTGCCCGGCCTGATTCAATATGATCAACAATGGCCAAGGCAAAAGGATGGCCGGTTTGAATCCTGGCCATTGCCGAAGGGACGTCGGCAAAAGCTTCAACTTCTAATCCGATACTGGTTAATTGCAAATTCAATAATTCACGGTTTGCGCTGAACCGATCAATGACCAGTATCCGTTTATTGTGCAAGTTAACCGGTAGTATGGTTTGCATTTCTTCAATTTCAGCTTTGCCCACCAATACATCAAATTGAAAAGTGGCTCCTTTACCGGGTTGGCTGCTTACTTCTATATGCCCATTCATGGCCTCGGACAATCTTTTGCAAATGGACAGCCCTAATCCGGTGCCGCCAAAATGACGAGTGGTCGATGAGTCTGCCTGGGTAAAGGGCTGAAATAATTTGTGCTGAATTTCCTGGGAAATTCCAGCGCCGCTGTCTTTGATTGCAATCACTAAACGATAGTGTGTGCTATCCACTTTCTCTGAACGGACCCGGACTACTATTTCGCCAACGGAGGTAAATTTAATGGCATTGTTGAGTAAATTCAACATGATCTGCCTGATCCGGCTTGGATCTCCGCATAAGCGAACCGGAATCAGCGGATCAAATATGCAGGCCAGTTCCAGATTTTTTTCATACGCTTTATTGGCCACCAAATCGATAGAATCTTCCAGTGTGCGACGAACATCAAAATCAATCTGTTCGATATCCAGTTTGCCCGCTTCAATTTTTGAAAAATCTAAAACATCATTAATCTGGCTGAGCAGTGCATCACCCGCAGCTTGAATCAGCCCGATATATTCTCGTTGCTGACGATCGCTGACCTCATCTTGCAAGATGGCAGAAAACCCTAGAATTGCATTGAGTGGCGTGCGGATTTCATGGCTCATATTCGCCAGGAACCGGCTTTTTGAATCTGCGGCTTCCTGGGCGGCCTCAGTGGCAAGCAACAGCTCGGTAATATCAATTTTAAAACCGACGATATAGCCGTCCGGCATCTTTTTCTCGGCAACGCGCATGACGCGGCCGTCCATCAGCCGCTCTATCTGTGTGCTGATGCCTGCCTGATGCTGCTCCAGACATTCAGCCAGCCACTCTTCTTCGCGGCCAATTGCTGTTTTAATAAGCCCTCGTCTGGCGATGGCGTTCATGATGCTGGTGAAGCTGGCACCAATGAAGACCACATCCTGGCAGGAAGGGTACAGATCACGATAGCGCTGATTGCAGAGCACTAAGTGATCATCGGCATCAAAAAGGGCGAAGGCTTCGTCAATGGCTTCAATGGCGGTCATCAGCATGTTTTCGCTTTTATGCCGGATTTCCTCCGAGTAGCGTAATTCCTCTGTCGCCAGCCGTTGCGCCTGCAAGGTATCTAAATAGTTATTAAAGCCTTGTACTAATTGGCCAATTTCATCGGGAATAGATTGCTCAGGTAAGTGCTTATGTTCTCCCTGAAGGTCTTTTTCAAGCAGCCGGAATCCGGTGGACACGCTTCGGATCGGCACCACAACGGTACGGGCAAAGTACCAGGTCAATGCAATCACCCCAAACAGGCCAAGCACAATCAGACCCAGGGTTGCAAATGCAAGCTGATCAACTTTTTGCGTGAGTAATTTATAGGGGGTGATAATCACAAGTGAGCGCTGTTGATTATCTGTTGGAGTGACATTCATTAAAACGTCTTCCCCATCCAGTACAAAGCGCTGAATAGGAGTTTTGGCGCGAATTAATTGGAGCAGGCCGGGTGTTAATGCATGTGCAAACAGGGATGGATTTGAATGAAGCGTGATATTGCCATTTCGATCAAGTTGCATTAATTGCATGCCGGGCGCTAACTGAACATTTTCCAGAAAGCGATGCATAATTTCGTTATTAATATTAATAACCAGCAAACCCACCACGTCTGATTTACCCGTTTCAGGTGAAAAATGCTGAACAGACCGGGTGATACTGTTTACTTTTTTTATTTCTGAATTTTGGTTCAGATTGGTATGGATGCCACGCCAGAGCACCGGTGTATTTGTCTTGCTGGTTTCCTGGAGCAGGGTATGGGTTGTTAATTGTTCGACACCACTTACATTCAGGGTTTCACCCACATGAAAATGAGCGCCGGATCTGGAAAATACATCAATTGAAACAAGCCCTTTTACCCTCACATAACTATTAAGAATAAAGCCCATCTGAGTACGGACTTCCAGATTATTGAAGGCGCTGAGTTGTTCTTCATCCACACGCCGCAAAGTCAGCCCGACGGCTGAATTTCCTGCAATATTGCTGGCTAAATCTTCGATTTGATCATTATAAAGACGCAAATAAGAGGAAAGCGCACTCAATAAACGGGTGTTTTCAGTTTCTGCCTGCTGAATCACAATCCGCTTTGAAATGTGGAATGCGGTAATTCCCAGCAATAAGAGTGGCAATATGCCCGCGACCAAAAAAAGGCCTAACATCCTGACGGTGATGTTGAAACGCCATTCAAGTCGTTTAAGTATCAGTGTTTTTAATCGTAACAGCATGATTTATTTCAAACTACTGGCATTAATTAATTGGGTATTGATCAGATTTAACTCTGGTACATTCATGCCCTGTATTAATTTAACGGCGATGGCCACACCCTGATAACCTTGCTCAGCCGCTTGCTGGTCAACCGTTGCAAGCATTTTGCCGGCTCTGATTTCAGTTTTGGCTTCGGCAAGCGCATCAAATCCGACGACTTTTACTTTTGTTTTTCCACTGTCCTGGATGCACTTCAATGCACCTATTGCCATCATGTCATTGCCGGCAAAAAGCAGTTTAATATTGGGATGTTGCATAAACATCGTTTTGCACGCCTGATAAGCCTCATTCACTTCCCAGTTGCCTGTGCCATATGCCACGACTTTGATAAATTTGTTTTCTTCCAGTGCCCGGCGAGCCCCTTTTGTGCGCTGCTGAGCATTGTCCGCACTGCGAATCCCTTCAATAATGGCCGCTTCTGTGGGGGTGGTTATCCCTTCGGCGAGGAATTTACCTGCTTTGTACGCTCCGGCCATATTATCCACGCTGATAAATGGCACCGGTGGCATGGCGGCTTGTTTAAGCCCGTCGGGGTCGAGACGGTTATCAATATTGACGATTTTAATCCCGGCATCACTGGCTTTTTTTAAGGCGGGGATTAAGCGCTGCGAATCGCCAGGTGCTATGACAATTGCATCTGCTTTGGCGGTGATCAAATCATCCACCAATTGAATTTGCTGCTCAATTGAAACTTCCTGCGCAGCCGTTTTTACCATCAGAGTAATGTTCAGTTCTTGCGCTGCACGACGTGCGCCTTTTTCCATTTCAATAAAAAAAGGATTGGTGAGCGTTTTCATCACCAGGCCAATTTTTACTTTAGGTGTGGCTGGCGCTGCGCTCTCCGGTCTGGAGCTCATATTTGAATTCACAGATGGCTCACCCGGACCGCAAGCGGCTAAACCAATACTGAGCATGACAATAGCTAAACGCCGAAATGGATGCATCGCTTTTCCATTTTTAAAGAAGAAACCCGGAGTCGTTGGCTGCCAGGGCAGGGCGAAAATCATAAAATGCGTTTTATCCACATATCAAAAAGAGTGAGTATTAAAACTGACTGCTTTTATTGGAATTGGGGCCATTATGTTACTTGTTCAGATCAGGCCACAGGGGTGGGTAAAAAATAAGCTCTGTTCGTTATTATGCAACCAAGTGCTAATGCCCGCCCGCGGAAAAACTATTTATTAATTTCTGGCTAAATTTTACTTGAATTTTACATAGTTTAGCCGATTGAAACTGTACTTTCCCGTTATATTACTGAGGTACGCCGTAATCTGAAGCCGTATCGTTCTGATCCACCGCCAATTGTGTCCGCGGTGCCCGTTCAGCTCATCGGTCTGGCGCGGCGGGTGCACCCCAGAACCAGACTCCTGCCATGCTTTGCCCCTTGTGGATTTTTGAGGAAACACCGAGCGCGCGCCGAGCCCCCCGCGCCTCTCCTTTGATTTGTAACGGATGGGTGTAAGGAAAACCTGCATTTGGCATGAATATATATATCGTCTTTTTGGATTGATTTTTCTGCGGATGCGGGGCGATCATCTGTTGCGATTT
>JBOFGM010000028.1:0-5763 GCA_051649105.1 Iodobacter sp.
CCCAAAAACCTGGAACGTGAAATCTGGGATGGCCACCGGGTGGGCCCGGATGCCGCATGTGAGCAATTTGGCTTTGATGAAGCGTATTCCATTGATGATCTCGACAAAAAAATGGCCGAGATCTTACAAAACCAGCCCCGCCTGCATTGCACCTTTGGCCAGAACAATAGCTGGGACAGCCGGGTCAACGGCTGGATTAATGAAGTTCGCAGCAAAGTCAGAACAGGCGTGACCGCCCCCAATGAAGTCATTGATCTGCGCCATACCTTAGGCGAAATGCGCCTGTTTAAAGATGAATTTGAGCTGGAAATCTTAAGAAAATCCGGCAAGATTAATGCCGCCGCCCATATCCGCGCCATGCGCTTTGCCCGTCCGGGGCAAATGGAATATGAAGTGGAAGCCGAATTTCTGCATGAATACTATCGTCATGGCAGCCGCTTTCCGGCTTACTCCAGCATTGTGGCTGCCGGCGCGAATGCCTGTGTACTGCATTACGGTGAAAACAATCAGCGCATGCAAGATGGCGATTTACTACTGATCGATGCCGGTTGTGAGCTCGATGGCTATGCCTCTGATATCACCCGCACCTTTCCGGTAAACGGCCGTTTCAGCGGGCCGCAAAAAGACGTGTATGAAATCACCCTGGCTGCGCAATATGCCGCGCTGGACGCCTGCCGTGCCGGTAAAAGCTGGAATGATCCGCATGAAGCCGCCGTGCGTATTCTGGCGCAGGGGATGATTGATTTAGGTCTATTGAAAGGCTCGCTCGATGGCGTGCTTGAATCGACCAGCTATAAGCAGTTTTATATGCACAATACCGGCCACTGGATGGGGCTGGATGTGCATGATGTGGGTGCTTATAAAATCGCCGGCGAATGGCGTAATCTGGAGCCGGGAATGGTCATGACCGTCGAGCCGGGCTTTTATATCCGCCCTGCCCCCAATGTGCCTGCCCACCTGGAAAATATCGGCGTACGGATTGAAGACGATGTTGTGATTACCGCCGATGGTATGGAAAATCTGACCGCCAGCTGCCCAAAAACCGTAGCAGAAATTGAAGCAATTATGGCGGGATAAGTCAGAAAACCATATATTGTGTCAGGCAGGCTCAGAATACGGGCCTGCCACTCACCGGGCTTGCAGGTTTCCAGCCCAAAGTTACTCAGTCAGGTTGATATGCTTTTAGAAAAACTCCCCGGCCACGCCGATGTACTGATTGTCGGTGGCGGCCCCGTTGGCGCTTTAGTAGTGCAAAAACTGGCCAGCGCCGGCATTGATGCGCTGCTGGTCGATGCAAAACCCAAAACAGAGGCCGATCCGCGGGCTCTTGCCCTGTCATGGGCCAGCCGTGAAGCGCTGGAGCAAGTGGGTTTATGGGGAGACGATCTGGCGGCTACCGCCATTGAAAAAGTCCATATTTCACAGCAAGGCACACTGGGCCGCACTGAACTGCTGGCCAGTGAACTGGATCTTCCGGCGCTTGGCTTTGTGGTGGACTACGACAAACTGACCCGCCGCACCTTTACTACCCTGAGCGAGGGCAAGGCTAAAGTTGCTCTGGGATTCAGGGTGACTAAAATCAAACGTCTGGCCCGCTATGCCCAAATCACCTTGCAGAGCGCGGCAGGAGAGCATTCTCTGACCACAAGGCTGGTGGTTCTGGCCGATGGCGGCTCGCTGATTCAGGAGCTGGACGATATTGTGCAAACCATCAAGCCTTATCAACAGCATGCCATTCTGGCTAAACTGACGCCGCTGGAGCCCCATGCCGGCATGGCTTATGAGCGTTTTGCCAATGATGCCACGCTGGCCCTGCTGCCTAATGGCCGTGACTTTACCCTGGTCTGGCCACAAACACCGGCCGAAGCCCAAACCCGGCTGAGCTTAAGCGATGAAGATTTTATCCGTGAAGTGTCGCAGCGCTTTTCCGGCCGGATTGCGGGTTTTTCTGCCGTTGGCCCAAGGGCCAGCTGGCCTTTGGCTTTAAAAACACTGAGTTCGGTAGCTGGCCGGCGCGTGGTTCTGATCGGCAATGCCGCCCAGACCCTGCATCCGGTTGCAGGCCAGGGGTTAAATCTGGGCCTGCGCGATGCCACCACCCTGGCGAGCCTGCTGCTGGCCACCCCGCAAGATGAGCTGGGCGAGCCAGAATCACTGGCCCGCTATGCCCGGCTGCGAAAAAAAGATGCCGGCCTTGTTACTCAGTTTACCGACGGGCTGATTACCTTTTTTGATCATCCCGGTATGCTGCTTAAACATGGCCGAAGCCTGGGGCTGATCGCGATGGACCAAATGCCATGGCTGCGCAAAGGATTTGCCAGACGAATGGTTTTTGGCGCGCGCTGATGAATCCCTGTTATTCCACCGGCCGGGTTCACTCCCGGCCAGCTCTGTAATAATTGCGCTGCCCATCCCGCATAAACGGCTCGGAACAGGGCCGCAATCTATATCACTAAAAACAGATATCCGGCATAGCCGTTTTAATTTAAAACCGGTTTTAAAACTTACTTTTAAATAGCCGCTATTTTGCTCATCAATCAGGGCAGTACCAACCGCCGTATTTTTCTGTCTTATTGTTAAAAAGTTAATTAATTATTAAATAAAACAAGTCAAAGCTATTGATTCAGTACGCACGTCAGAATATGATGATTGACCAGCCATGCTTATAAAACAATTAAATATAAGTATCGGCTTACATAATCAGTGCAATATTATTAATCATGATATGCGCTAAGGATAAGATGTAAATAAGTGATGTATAGAAACTTACTGCGCCATTGATTGTCAGTTAAAGACCGTGGAGGGTAATTCTCTATAAGAACATTTTCTCTGATCCGCAGATTATTCTCAGTTTATGCAGCAGATCATTGATTAACACATATACTCAATGGAAAAATCGCAATGCCAGCAAAATTAAGCGATATCCTTAATGCAATTGATCTGATCAGCAGTGATCAGGAAAAAACCGGCAACGCATTTCTGCATCTGGAAAGCGGTGAAATTATTTTATGCCCGGAGCCTGTCAGTAAAAGCGCGGTCAAACCGCATAAACATTTACATAATAAAAATATCTATCTGTCTTTACCCAGCAAACAAGATTTAGAACTGGCCTCCAAATTACCCGCAGCCTTTGCCGACGAATTAGCGCCGGCATTAGCCGGAGAAGTACGCGCCATGTTCCGGCATCAGGGTGCTTTGGGCCGCTTTAAAGACTGGGCAGACCGGAATCAATTACTGGATGCCTGGTACCGGTTTGAAAAAAAATATACCCGCACCACGGTGCGAAACTGGTGCGTGGCGCATCACATCCGTTTTCTGGAAAGCTGACCAGGCAGATCAGGGTAATGCCCCGTTCAAAAGGGGCTCCTGCGCCGCAACATCCAGCAGATGCTCTAATTTTTGCAAACGCCGGGTGAGTGTGGCGGCCGGGATACCAAGCGCTAAAGCTGCGGCACTTAAGCTGCCACCCTCAACGATGCGTACAAACAGAGCAAGATCATCCAGCATGATTTCATTTATGGAAGAGCTGCTGGGTGACTGTGGCCGGGCAAAACGGCCACTTTTTTCAAAGCTGGGGCCGCGCCTTTCTGGCCGCATGGCCGGCAGACATTGTGATTTTATTTGCCCCCACCGTGCAGCGTTTCAGCTACTGGCTGGTTAATAAACCACGATAATCTGCGAATCAAGGACATACCATGACCCGTCTGCGCCTGCCTTATTACGATTTATCGCCCGATGCGCTTAATGCTTTACGCTCCGTAAAGAACGCTTCAGGCTCACTGGATAAATGCTTACTGGAATGGATTTATCTGCGTGTTTCGCAGATCAATGGCTGCCCATTTTGCCTGAAGCTGCACAGCAACGCGCTCAGAGAGGCAGGGGAAAGCACTGCGAGAATGGACAGTCTGGTTGCCTGGCAAAACAGCAGTCTCTTTAGTGAAAAAGAGTCGGCTGCGCTTAACTGGGCAGAATCACTCAGCCTGATTGCACAGACTCACGCGCCTGATGCCGACTTTGAACGGTTGCAAGCCCAATCCGTAATCAGGAGCTCAGACCTGACGTTTGCCAATATGAATGCACTGAACCGGGTGGCCAATGCGTCATCAGCGGGGAATACCGGACTCAGACCTGGCGCTTTCTAACTCTTGCACCACCAAAACAGCCATATCCGACAGCATTTCCACTTCATAATCCTGCAACTGATGCGGAGCAGGGTCAATTAAGCACAGCGTGCCAATAATGGCACCATTGCTCATTTTTAAGGGTGCACCGGCATAAAAACGAATTTTGGGCTCGCCGGTCACCAGCGGATTATCAAAAAACCGCTTATCCAGCAGGGCATCTTTTACCACCAGAACCTGATCTTGCAAAATGGTATGGCCACAAAAAGAAATATCGCGCGATGTTTCTTTTACATCCAGCCCACAGGCTGATTTAAACCATTGCCGGTCAGAATCCACCAGACTGATCACCGCAATTTTTACCCGGAAAAAGGCCGCCGCGACGCGCGTTAAATTATCAAAACGCGCTTCGGGCGGGGTATCCAGAATCAGCATTTTGCGCAAGGTATCAACGCGCATCGCTTCATCAGGCGGAGTGGCAGGCACTTGCATCACAGTATCCTGTCTGTTAAGTAACTCCTCTCATTATACGCATGAAATTTAGCAGCAAGCGCAAGCGCTTTTAATCCGTGGCGCGGCCGAAACAGAGCTGAATACCGGCAGTCTGCCATGCGCGGCCCACGCCTCGCGCGCCTGGCGGGTGGCTTCCAGCATATTAGCCAGCGCAGCGCGGGTTTCCGGCCAGTTGCGGGTTTTTAAACCGCAATCCGGGTTAATCCACAATTGCTCAAAGGGCACGACTTCGGCCGCTTTTGCGATCAAACGCAGCATTTCGGCGACCGGCGGAATGCGCGGACTGTGAATATCATACACACCCGGGCCAATCTCATTCGGATACTTAAAGCTGCCAAACCCCGTTAACAGCTCCATATCCGAGCGGCTGGTTTCAATGGTAATCACATCTGCATCCATTGCGGCAATGGCGGGCAAAATATCGTTAAATTCCGAATAGCACATATGGGTGTGGATCTGAGTCTGATCCGCCACACCGGATGCCGAAACCCGGAAGGCTTCTGCCGCCCAGTGCAGATAAGCCGGCCACTGGCTGCGTTTTAGCGGTAAACCTTCCCGGAAGGCCGGCTCATCAATCTGAATCATGCCGATGCCAGCAGCTTCTAAATCGGCCACTTCATCGCGGATCGCCAATGCAATCTGCAAGGTGGTCACGGCGCGCGGCTGATCATCCCGCACGAAGGACCATTGCAAAATGGTCACCGGCCCGGTCAGCATGCCTTTCATCGGCTTTGCAGTCAGGCTTTGCGCATACTGCGTCCACTCCACCGTCATGGCTTCCGGGCGGCTGACATCCCCAAACAGCACCGGAGGTTTTACGCAGCGCGAGCCATAGCTCTGCACCCAGCCAAACCGGGTAAAGGCAAAGCCTGCCAGCTGCTCGCCAAAATACTCGACCATATCATTGCGCTCGGCCTCGCCATGCACCAGCACATCCAGCCCCAGCTCTTCCTGAATCGCCACAGCACCACGAATCTCGGCCTGCATTTGGGCCACATAGCTTGCCTGATCCAGATGGCCCTGCTTAAAGGCGGCCCGGGCCGCCCGAATTTCTTTGGTTTGGGGAAAAGACCCAATGGTGGTGGTGGGCAAAGGCGGCAGATTAAAGCGCCGTTTTTGCTCTGTCTGA
>JBOFGM010000029.1:0-4327 GCA_051649105.1 Iodobacter sp.
CACTGAGCGCTCATTAAATACCCCTGATGTGGTTGCCGGCTGGGTAGATAAGATTCGCAAGCAAGTATCGCCATTTCTTGATTTTGACTGTGGTGCCAATAGTGCAGCCATGGTGAATAACAATGACTGGTTTGCCGGCATGGATGTGCTGAGCTTTCTGCGCGATATTGGTAAGCACTTTTCAGTGAATGCCATGATTAATAAAGAATCAGTAAAACAACGGCTGAATCGTGATGAAGTCGGTATTTCCTTTACTGAATTTGCCTACAGCCTGCTGCAAAGTTATGACTTTGCCGTACTGAATAAAAGCCATGATTGCCAGCTGCAATTAGGTGGTTCGGATCAATGGGGCAATATCACGGCCGGTATTGATCTGACCCGCCGGATGAATCAGCAGCAAGTATTTGGTATTACCATGCCGTTAATTACCAAATCAGATGGCACTAAGTTTGGTAAGAGCGAAGGCAATGCAATCTGGCTGGATCCAAGCAAATGCTCGCCATATAAGTTCTACCAGTTCTGGCTGACTACATCGGATGATGATGTCTATCGCTTTATGAAATACTTTACCTTTATGTCGCTGGAAGAAATTGACGCGATTGAAGCCGCAGACCGTGCCAGTGGCGCAGCTCCGCTGGCTCAGCGGATTCTGGCGGATCATGCGACTGAACTGGTGCATGGTAAAGAAGCATTAGAAGCGGCTAAGCGGATCAGCCAGAATCTGTTTGCAGAAGATCAAAGTGCATTAACAGAAGGCGATTTCCAGCAATTAGCGCTGGATGGCGTACACCATATTGAGCTGGAATATACCGAAACCAGCTTAGTGGATGCACTGGTTAAGGCTGAATTAGCCAGCTCTAAAAGCCAGGCGCGTGGCTTTATTGAAAGTGGTGCCGTGAGCATTAATGGCCAGAAAATCAGCGATATCGCTTTTCATATGGGCACAGTAAATCACCGCTTTAACCGTTATACCCTGCTGGGTCGCGGCAAAAAGAATCATTGCCTGATCGTCTGGAAATAAGCTGTATTAAATTGTTCTGAGAATAAAAAATCATCACTTTGCCGCGGCATACGCTGTGTCCGGGTGATGATTTTTTTTATGCAGGCATCAGGCCTGGCGCTATATGCCGCTCTGTTGCATATATTGAATAGTTGTCTGAGGATTATTATGAATATTCTGTCTGTTCAATCGCATGTGGTATTTGGTCATGCAGGAAACAGCGCCGCCGTCTTTCCAATGCAATGCATGGGGGCGAATGTCTGGCCATTGCATACGGTGCAATTTTCTAATCATACCCAATATGGTCACTGGGCCGGAATGGTATTGCCTGAATCACAAATCAGCGAGCTGACGGCAGGGATTGCGGCAACCGGCCATCTGGCCGAATGCAATGCATTGCTCTCTGGTTATATCGGCAGTGCCGGGCAGGGAGAGCATATTCTGGCGGCCCTGCAGCAACTGAGGGAAGCTAATCCGCTGGCGATTTACCATTGTGATCCGGTAATGGGCCATCCATTAAAGGGCTGCATTGTTGCGCCGGGAGTTGCTGAATTTCTGATTGAAAAAGCCATACCACAAGCCAATATTGTTTCGCCTAATCAATTAGAGCTGGAAATGATTGTCGGGCGTAAATTAAATACTTTGGCCGAAATTGTGGCGGCTTGCCATGAATTGCTGGCCAGAGGGCCACAAACCATTTTAATTAAGCACTTAAGTTATCAGGAAAAAGATCCCGGTTGCTTTGAAATGCTGGCTTTAACCGCTGATGAGGCCTGGCTGATCCGCCGGCCCATCCTGGAATTTGCCAAAGAGCCGGTTGGGGTGGGGGATATGACTTCTGCGCTGTTTCTGGTCAACCTGCTGGCAGGTAAATCGCTGTCTGCCGCCCTTGAGCACACCACGGCGGCTGTGTATGGCGTACTACGAGAGACAGCAAGGCAGGGACGGTATGAGTTGGCTGTGGTTGATGCCCGGCAGGAATATATTGCACCTTCACAGCCACTGCAGGCTATTGCAATTTAGGCGGCGGAGACAGCCGGATCCTTTGTGAGAAATTTTCATGGCTTAAGGATTCGGCTAAATCAATCACGTGCTGGTAATGCTCTTTGATCAGCTGCAGCGCTTTAGGCAGATCGCGGGCCAGTACGGCTTCCATAATGAGTTTATGCTCACCATGGTCATGGTAGCGGGTTACTTCATCCAGAGAGCCATTGAGCCAGATATGGCGGTAGCGTTCGAGCTGATTATAAACATTCTCTAGGGTCGAGAGCATCATGGGCGAATTACAGGCTTTGATCAGTGATAAATGAAAGCCAATATGCCGCTCGCCCCATTCTTCAAAATCCACATCAGGCTGATCAAGCTGGATACGTTCCATGCGGTGAAAGGCCGTAATAATGTCCAGTTCCCAATTTTCTCCGCCACGCTCCATGGCTTTTCCTAATGCCAGCCCGGCAATAGCATGCCGGATAGCGAGGATATCGCGCAATTCATCCAGAGAAATTGGTGCAACCCGAAAGCCTTTTTGCGCCTCCATAACCACAAAGTTTTGCCAGACCAGCTGGACTAATGCTTCGCGGATGGGGGTGCCGCCCACCTGATAGTGTTGTTTTAATTCATTCATCTGCAGTTTATCGCCGGGTAAAAAACGACCCAGTAAGATATCGCGACGAATGGCTTTGACCATCTGGTCGGCCAGAGTTGTGCTTGTGGACATTGATTTAGCTTGAATCACCAGAAGGAATAATTAAGAAAAAAGATGCATCATAGCTTAATCAGAAAATTTGGCGCAGGCAAATAACCCCTGGAAACACTGGGAACTATTTGAAACGGTATGAGAAAGCGGCGTGGAAATGCAGGGCAGAAATGAAAAACGACCCCAATTGCTTGGAGTCGTTTTTTTAATACTGGTGGCCTGTCTCGGAATCGAACCAAGGACACGCGGATTTTCAATCCGCTGCTCTACCAACTGAGCTAACAGGCCGCTATTTAATTAGCGTCTTGTTAATGTCAGATCATTAAATAAATGGTCTGAATTAAACTTTGAATTCTGGTGGCCTGTCTCGGAATCGAACCAAGGACACGCGGATTTTCAATCCGCTGCTCTACCAACTGAGCTAACAGGCCGCTGAGAGGTCGCTATTAAAGCCTGTTTTCTATTGGCCGTCAACCCTTATTATGAAAAATTGTTTAAAAAGTATAAATTTTCTATTTTGCATTATAAGATTAGTGGCGCTGGAATTAACCCGCCTGGTAAGGGCTTTATGCAATAGATCCTGGCAGGGGAGGGCTGGGATTGCCGCTCTGGAATAAAAAGAGGCGGCTGATCATTGGCGGGAAGCAGGGAAGGGGGCTGATAAGTTGAAAAACCAGGATAAATGCGGGAATTAAATAATAAATAGAAAATAAAAAAAGAGACACTTCCTCTGCTTAGCATTTGTTTTTAAATGGATAAGTGCTATTGTTTTGTCCGGATGGGCGGTAAGTGCGGCAGGTTTTTGAAAATAATCGCTTAGCAGTGCTTGACGTTTGGCGGGATGTTGCCTAGAATGCGCTTCTCTTGTCGGGGGGGTTACCCCAGCGGTCAACGGGTCCGGACTGTAAATCCGGCGGCTTAGCCTTCGAAGGTTCGAATCCTTCCCCCCCCACCAGAATAATGTATGCGTAGTGAAGAGTCTGCGTAACTGGTTGTATAGCTAGATTTAAAATGCGGGTGTAGCTCAATGGTAGAGCAGAAGCCTTCCAAGCTTACGACGAGGGTTCGATTCCCTTCACCCGCTCCAAAAAAGATTAGCGTGCCGTTGTAGCTCAGGGGTAGAGCACTCCCTTGGTAAGGGAGAGGTCGCGGGTTCAATTCCCGCCAACGGCTCCAATCGCTTGGTATATTTTCAAGTTCTCGAGATAGGAAATATCATGGCAAAAGAAAAATTTACGCGCACGAAGCCACACGTAAACGTTGGTACGATTGGTCACGTTGACCATGGTAAGACTACGCTGACTGCGGCAATCTCGACGATCTTGTCGAAGAAATTCGGTGGCGAAGCAAAAGATTATTCGCAAATTGACAGTGCGCCTGAAGAAAAGGCCCGTGGTATTACAATTAATACCTCGCACGTTGAATACGAAACAGAAACACGCCACTATGCTCACGTTGACTGTCCGGGTCACGCAGATTACATCAAGAACATGATTACTGGTGCTGCGCAAATGGACGGCGCGATTCTGGTATGTTCGGCAGCTGACGGCCCTATGCCGCAAACTCGCGAACATATCTTGTTGGCTCGTCAGGTTGGCGTTCCATACATTATTGTGTATCTGAATAAAGCT
>JBOFGM010000030.1:0-3695 GCA_051649105.1 Iodobacter sp.
CATATTGGAGTCCACATCGGCATTGTTGATACCAAAGCCGGCATCTTGCAGCAAGATCGGCGCAATGGTCATGGCGCTGGTTCGTTCACCATCCTGCTGGCTCATGACCCGGGTATCGGCAGCGATTTTGATGGAGTGACGAAACATCGTCAGCATCGCCACCGAAGTAATCAGTGAAATCGTGATGCCGACCATCATGCTGATTAAAGAAATGCCGGACTGGGCCTTAATTGAACGAGATAACACCATCACCTCCGATTAAGGCCGCATTATCTTTATTTGCCTGTGTTTCCAGTACCGCGCTGGTAATCGGAGAGCTGCTGCTGCCGGCAACGGTAATGGTCTGCCCGGCCACGGTAGCGGTAATGGTGCTGCGGCTGCATTGGGCTTTGAGCAGCATATTTTGATCGGCAACCTGTACCGAGGGGGTGGCCGCTTTACACAGGCTGTCGACGCCCTGGGTTTGTGCCGCAGAGCGTAAGGAAAACAGCGCCATATTAAGGACCGAGGTGTTTTTTTGCGCCACCGCAGTTTTAGCCACTAAAAAGGTCAGGCCAATCATAATAAAAGACAGCAACACAATGGAAACCAGGCCTTCGATCAGCGCATCACCTCTTTGTTTAAACAAGGGAGCCTTCAACTTGATCACCTCCTTCTGTAATGGTGTATTGCAGCGTGGACGGTGCAAGGCCGGTGTGATCCAGCTGAACCGAGGTGGTGCCATCGTTAATCTTAACCGTGCTTCTTTTGGCAAAAGAGGCAGACCAGCTGGCATTGTCCTGGTTACAGCCCATTGCAATGGCACCTTCACAAATAAAGACTTTTTGCCCGGTGATTTGCATTCCTGCCGCATTGCCATTGGCATTTCTGATGGCCAGCGCTTTGGCTCTGGCGTGGGCCATTTTTAAAGTGCTTTCACTTTTTTGCAGATCGCTGGAAACCACCCAGCCGGACCCCAGCGAAACGGCGGCCAGGGTCACCATGATAAAAATAACCATGGTGACCATCAGCTCAATCAGGCTGAAGCCTGTTTGTTTACCAGGTTTTAAATCCACAATCGGCCCCCGTGGCGTTCCTGTCATTGACGGAGTTAAGGCTTAACTTGCATTTGAATTTTGTACTGTCTGCGGTCAGCGTATAGGTGGCGCGGTCCCATTCGGCGGTAAAGGTGAAATCAGCGCGCGAAGGCTGCCAGGACGGAGCCAGCGCTTTGGTCGCCTGGGTTGCCGAGGTCGGGCTGCTTAGCGTGCTGCCAGAGGCATCAACAAATTCATAAGCCAGTTTTCTTTGCAATTTCTGTTCAAAAAATAAAGAAAGAGAAACTAAATCACCTGCCGCAGATTTGGCGGCGGCCTGACGGATATAAGCCTGATAACTGGGTACGGCAATGGATGCCAGAATGGCAATGATTGCAACCACAACCATCATTTCAATCAGTGTGAATCCGTTTCTTTTCATTATTTTTATTCTCAATTTAATAAATCAGTGATCTTTATATTTTTTGGCAGCTAAATCGATTGCTCTTTATTGATGATGTCTTTGTTCTTTTTAATTTGCCTCAGATTGGCGCTGTAAATTTCAAAAGCTAATTTCTCTGTTTCAATCTGGCTCTGCAAATTGGAGCGGGCACTCTGGTCTTTTTCCTGCGTGGCCTGATCGGTTAATTTAGCAAGGCGGGAGCGTGATTCAGCGAGGCTTTTCATATTTCGCTGCTCCATTTTATTAAGCGCTTCAAGCGCACCATTTTCTTGCTTTGCCGTCTCCGGGGCGGAGGTCTTTTCGCCTGTCGCCGGCCTGATCACCAGAATGCTGGCTTTATCGGGGGAAATCGATGCCGCATCACCATAGCTGACACTGCCATCTCTGCCACGCTGAACATAGACCGTCGAGGCCATAGCCAGTGAAGACAAGAGTAAACCAGCACAAGTTAATAGTTGCCGATGCATCATTAACCACCCCTTTAATGAAGACCTGAAATGCCAGTGCGATGACCTTTCAGTGTTAAAAAACAAGCCGTAATTGGTCAGCTTAATGTAATAAATTCTGCCTTTGATGGCGCTTGCAACCACGATCCCGAGCGGCAGGTGTCTGATTGATGGCGCTGCCGTCATCGTTCCGGTCTGGCTAAACCAGATCCAATGACCTGATATCTGGCTTGCCAGTTTGGGTTGGCTGAATCTCAGCCATCATGCGTCACCATGCCCGTATGCACTCGTTTCCGGGGGGGGGACGACAGATATTGGTCCTGGCCACCACAACTCCTGTTTCCGTGTGTGTCAGACCTGTGGTATCACGGTAATTACGTAGGTAATTGTATTTAGTTGTTGTAATGTTAGTGGTATTAGCCAATGTGGGCAATCAATTCTGATATATAAGCAGAAAATTATTTTCTAATTCTTTCGTCGAAAAAATCATAAAAAATCGATAATTTTTTTTGGCGGTTTTTGCTCGTATCTTATTGATTTAAAAGATTAATTTTTAGTACAAAAATATTGTTTTTATTTATGGTTTCCAGGAGTGTCTGTTTTTTGTTACGCCTTATATGTTGAATTTTTACTAAACTGGCCGCCTCCTGTTTGTGAAGTGGTGTTAGTCAATCAGGGTTTGGGAATGAAAAATTCCCCTGTCATGGTGCTTTGTGGTAGCAGCTTGCAAAATAATTACACCTCATTGGTTTTCTGATAATAAAGCCGCGAGGTAATCGTAAGACTGCTGGCCGCTGATCGGTACTCTGTCAGGTATGCGCTGCGCCCGGGCAGCCATGGCATGCTCAATGAAACCAGGTTGAATTCGGTGAATTGACGTGTTTGGCAGGCAGAATCCCTGCGTTTTGCGCAGAGTATTAAATAGCCGGGGTATAGCCGTAGCTGCAAGGATGAATACTTACCGGTGAAGCAGTGCTTCACCGGCCTGCGTGACTCAGCCAATGGATACAGATTGGCAATACCAGCAGCACTGCCGGTATTGGGGGGAAGGATTGTTCCGGATTAAACTTTAGGGCAATAGGGCGTGCTGATAATGGCCCAGTAGGCTGCTTCACTGGTTGCGCTGTCGGCATCATTTGCTTTAGGTTTATTATGGCTTCCCAGGCAGCCGGCCGCATTGATGCACATAATATTGTCTGTGCCTTGATTAACAATATCGCCTTTGCCCCAGTCTTTATTACTCCAGGCGGTGGCTGTTTTCAGCTGGCGAAAATCAGGGAATACCGCCTGTAATTTTAAATATTTATCATCAGGCGGTGTGGTGGTGGAATTATCCACATTCTTATCGACGTCATCCCAGCGCACCTGAACTTCGGCCTTCGCTGTGGCAATCCCTGCCGCACACTGACCTGCGCCAGGCGCCGTATTGCTGCCATCCGCATTATTTTTACAGACCGGGGTAAGGGTATAGCTGCGATACAAGGTGTTATGCGAGCCCGCATAGGACTCCGCTTTTGTGGGCGGACTAATAAAAGCCAGTTTTTGCAAATTGGCTGCCGTCAATTCACAATTAGCCCGCTCCATTTTACTGCGTAAGGCTTCAATCGATTGCTCCGCATAAGCCAGTGCTTCGGTGCGCTGCTTATTATGTGCCGCCGTATTTAAGGTCTGAGTTTGTAAACGGGTTAAGGCCAGCATACTGCCACTGAGCACCAGCACGGTAATCAGCAATTCAATCAGGCTGATGCCATATTGCGGCCTCATTTAAAA
>JBOFGM010000031.1:0-5672 GCA_051649105.1 Iodobacter sp.
GCCATGCAGTCTAAAAGACGCAGCACGGTTTCTTTGCTGGAGAAATTACGGCCCACATCCAGATGCATACCGCGATAAGCAAAGCGCGGCGCATCACACACCCGGCCAAAGGGTACCGCCAGGCTGGCTTGCGGATTAAGGAAGCTTTCAACCGGCAGCAACTGACGTAAAGATTGAATCCCGTTCATCACCCCAGCGGCACTGGCACCGGTGATGACCACTCCCGCGGCGCTGATTTCCAGCAAGTAAGCTTCCAGCGGCGCGCCGCTGGCTGCTACTTCCACCTTGCCCAGCTGCAGGGTAATACCGCTGCCGCAGCTGGCTCTTTGTAATTCAACCCCGGTGACATCCCGCAAGGCGGCGCGTAAAAAGGCCGCTTCATTGGCAAGCTCTGCGCCATGCACAATCAGGGTGGCCGCAGAGATCACAAACTCACCGTCGTCCCAGCGCGCTTCAAGCGGGGTCGGCGTGATTTTGCCCACTTCCGCCGCCGGCAGCAGGGTCAGAGATTGGTTATCCACAAAGCGCGTTGCGGCCGTCACTTGCGGCACCAGATCGGTCAGCGAGCGGTTGCATTGCTCCGGACGGCTGAATGGCACGATTTCCGGGTCGCCAATCGCTTCAGCCACGCTGTTTTGGTAAACAATATAACAGCCCAGCGGCGCATCGGTTTCGTTAATCACCCAAAAAATACCCTGATAACGAATCACCATCGACTCGCCAGCCGCCAGCCCGGCAAAATCCGCCGTTGGAATAAAACGGGATACATCACCGTTCACATGTTCCATGGCCACCGGGCCTTGCACGGTTTCCGGCCTGATTTTGCGGCAGGTATTAAAGTACAACGCCCAGTCTTGTCCGCTTAATGCCTTATCCGACAAATTGGTCACCGTGAGTTCGGCTAAAAAGTTGTCTCCCTCATAATGATTACTCAGGCATTCCCACTTTAATTTCAATTGTGAACCGGCTGGCTGTGTCATCTGATCTGCTCCCATTTTTATGATTTTTTAGTCAGGCTATGGCCCCCGACCTGGCATCACGAGTGTAGGAGCAATCCCCCTGCCCGGCTAGCCAGTGGCTTTGCCCATATTGCGCATTTCAGTACTCACTGCGATCAATAAACGATAAGAAAAGTATTCATCATTGCGATATTTTCTATCCGCCAGCCTTGTTAACAAACAATACCCGGAGCACAAACTGCGGCGCTTTATTAAGCACGATCATGGCCCGACAATGTAATACCCCCTTCTGGCAATGGATGCCCTGCCTGCTGCCTGGAATGGCGTTTATCGTATTAATCTTTCATTCAAACTAACCGGCCAGCCCGGGGCCCGATTATCAGAAAGCGCTGATTAATTCCCCTCAAAATATTTTTATTAAGTATCCAGAGTAAATACTGGATTCCCGCCTGCACGGGAATGACAAAACTGAATAATAAAAAGGCCTGCTAAGCCTTTTTGTAAGTAAATAAGGCCATCGCCAATGATGGCTTTATGGCGCTTCTGGCTTCAACGCGCTGAATTTACAACACCACGCTTTCAAAAAAATTACTTAAAAGTGAAATATAAACAATATAAAAACGGAGCAAAAGAAAGCAAATGCAAGAATAACAAGGGAATCAAACCAGATCCCCGGCAGGCGATTCGCAATTGGGTTTAAAAAAGCACGGATAATCAAGGCGAAATAAGCCGTTTTTGGGTATCATTACAACTTCCCGAGGCTTTCCAATCAAGATCAAAGACATGGCTGACGTTCTCAAAATGCGCGGCGGTACCGCGCTTTCATCTTTCCGGGTCGAAAAACTGACCGCAGCACTGGCCGCGCAAGGCATTGCCGCCCGGATCTATGCTGAATACTGGCACTTTGTTGAAGTTGACACTGCGCTAACGGACGATGAAAACTCCATTCTCAGCAAAATTCTGCACTATGGCGACCCCGCTCAGCCTGAGCTCGCGCAAGGCAGTTTGCTCTGTGTCTTGCCACGCCTTGGCACCATTTCTCCGTGGTCATCCAAAGCCACCGACATTGCCGAACATTGCGGCTTAAGCAAAATCCAGCGCATTGAGCGCGGTATTGCTGTCTATGCCCGTAAAACCGATGGCAGCGATTTATCTGCCGCCGAACAAGCTATTCTGCTGCCACTCATCCATGACCGTATGACTGAAGAAGTCTTCAGCAGCCTGGATGCCGGCCGCGAATTATTCCGCCATTTTGAGCCAAAGCCTTTTCTTACCGTTGATGTCTTGGGCGGCGGCAAAGAAGCGCTGCTTAAAGCCAACAGTGAATTTGGTCTGGCCCTGTCTGACGATGAAATTGATTATCTGGTTGAGAACTTCAAAAAGCTGGGTCGTAATCCCAGCGATGTAGAGCTCACCATGTTTGCCCAGGCCAATTCTGAGCACTGCCGCCATAAAATCTTTAATGCCGATTTTATTATCGATGGCCAGAAACAAGATTACAGCCTGTTTGGCATGATCCGCGAAACCCATAAAGCCGCTCCTGCCGGCACCGTGGTGGCTTATTCGGATAATTCCTCGGTAATTGAAGGCGCAGACATTGGCCGCTTTTACCCGCAGGCCGGCAGCGCTGAATATGCTTTCAGCCAGGAAGCCACCCATATTCTGATGAAGGTGGAAACCCATAACCACCCTACCGCTATTTCCCCGTTTCCTGGCGCCGCAACCGGCTCCGGCGGTGAGATCCGCGATGAAGGCGCAACCGGCCGTGGCTCCAAGCCTAAAGCCGGTCTGGCCGGGTTTACCGTATCCAATCTGAATATTCCGGGTGCTGAACAGCCCTGGGAAGCACAGCCTTACGGCAAACCAGACCGCATTGCCAGCGCGCTGGATATTATGATTGAAGGCCCGATCGGGGCTGCCGCCTTTAATAATGAATTTGGCCGCCCGAATATCTGTGGTTATTTCCGTACCTTTGAAGAAGATGTTAACGGCGAGCGCCGTGGCTACCATAAGCCCATTATGATTGCCGGCGGTCTGGGCAATATCAGCGCGCTGCATGTTAAGAAAAACGGTTTGCCGGATGGCTCGCTCTTGATTCAGATCGGCGGCCCGGGCATGTTAATCGGCATGGGCGGCAGTGCTGCCAGCTCAATGTCCACCGGCGACAATGCGGCCAATCTGGATTTTGATTCGGTTCAGCGTGGCAACCCGGAAATTCAGCGCCGTGCGCAGGAAGTGATCGACCGCTGCTGGCAGCTGGCCGATAACAACCCGGTCTTGTCGATTCATGATGTGGGCGCGGGTGGTATTTCTAATGCCTTCCCGGAACTGGTGAATGATGCCGGCCAGGGCGCAGTGTTTAATCTGCGTAAAGTCAATATCGAAGAAAAAGGCATGGCGCCAAAAGAAATCTGGTCGAATGAAAGCCAGGAACGTTATGTTCTGGCGATTAATCCGGCTGATTTGCTGGCCTTTGAAGCCATTTGTGAGCGTGAGCGCTGCCCGTTTGCCGTGGTTGGCCGCGTCACCGACGAAAAACAACTGGTATTGGCCGACGATCACTTTGGCAACAAGCCCGTTGATATGCCGATGAATGTATTGCTCGGCAAGCCACCTAAAATGACGCGTGATGTCAGCCGTATTGCCCCGGTGCTGACGGCCTTTGATACTTCCGACCTGGAACTGAAAGAAGCCGCTTACCGCGTACTGCGTCTGCCAAGCGTGGCAGATAAATCT
This sequence comes from Iodobacter sp., assembly GCA_051649105.1. Lineage (GTDB taxonomy): Bacteria > Pseudomonadota > Gammaproteobacteria > Burkholderiales > Chitinibacteraceae > Iodobacter. The sequence goes on from JBOFGM010000031.1 coordinate 3,696, forward strand.
TTCCTGATTAATATTGGTGACCGTACCGTGGGCGGCTTTACCGCCCGCGACCAGATGGTTGGCCCGTGGCAGGTTCCGGTGGCCGATGTGGCCGTAACCGCCATGGCCTATGAAGGCTACCTGGGCGAAGCCATGGCGATGGGTGAACGCACCCCGCTGGCGCTGATTTCCGGCCCGGCATCCGGCCGTATGGCCGTGGGTGAAGCGCTGACCAATATTGCCGCTGCGCCGATTGCCAAATTATCCGATGTTAAATTGTCGGCCAACTGGATGGCTCCGGCCGGGCATCCGGGCGAAGACGCTAATCTGTACGATACCGTTGCCGCTGTGGGCCTTGAATTATGCCGTGAGCTGGGCGTTTCAATTCCGGTAGGTAAAGACTCCCTGTCGATGAAAACCGTCTGGGAAGAAACCGGCACCGCCAAACAAGTGGTCGCCCCGCTATCACTGGTGATCTCGGCCTTTGCTCCGGTCACCGATATCCGTAAAACACTGACGCCTGAACTGCAAAGCGGTATGGATTCCGATCTGATTCTGATCGATCTGGGCGATGGCAAATGCCGCCTGGGTGGCTCGGCTCTGGCGCAGGTTTATAAGCAGGTAGGTAACTGCGCGCCGGATATCGTCAATGTGCCGCATCTGAAGTCCTTTTTCAGCACCGTGCAACAGCTCAATGCCGAAGGCAAATTGCTGGCCTACCATGACCGCTCCGACGGGGGTCTGTTTGCCACCATCAGCGAAATGATGTTTGCCAGCCATGTGGGCGTGACGCTGGAAGTGGATGAGCTCTGTATTGAGCGCCGCCGTCGTCAGCGCCAGCAGGATGAAATCACCGCCGAAGATGTGGTGCGCGATGCCAATGCCCGCATTATGGGTGTGCTGTTTAATGAAGAACTGGGTGCCGTGCTGCAAGTGAAGCGCTCGGATACCGCAGCCGTCATTGCCGCCTTTGCCAATGTGGATATCCGCTCTGAATTGCATGTGATCGGCAGCACCAACCACGATGACAAGCTGAAAATCAAAGCGCGTAATCGTCTGGTACTGGAAGAATCACGGGTTGATCTGCATAAAGCCTGGTCAGAAACCAGCTGGCGGATCCAGCGCCTGCGGGATAATCCTGCCGGTGCCGATGCCGAATATGCCCGTCTCTCCGACAAGCAAGATAAGGGCTTAAGCGCCAAACTCACGTTCGACTTAAATCAGGATATTGCTGCGCCGTTTATCGCCAGCGGCATCCGTCCTAAGATCGCCATCTTGCGTGAGCAAGGCGTAAACGGCCATGTCGAAATGGCTGCCGCCTTTACCCGCGCCGGCTTTACCGCCGTTGATGTGCATATGAGCGACATTATCTCCGGCCGCATCCAGCTGGCCAGCTTCCAGGGCCTGGCGGCTTGTGGCGGCTTCAGCTATGGCGATGTACTGGGTGCCGGTGAAGGCTGGGCTAAATCCATTCTGTTTAACCCGGCTGCCCGGGCACAGTTTGAAGCCTTCTTTGGCCGTACCGACACCTTTGGTCTGGGCGTATGTAATGGTTGCCAGATGATGGCCAACCTTTCCGGCATTATCCCGGGCGCGGCCCACTGGCCAAAATTCACCCGTAACCAGAGCGAGCAGTTTGAAGCCCGTCTGGTGATGGCTGAGCTGACCAAATCTCCATCGCTGTTCTTTGGTGAAATGGCCGGCAGCCGTATTCCGGTGGTTGTATCCCACGGTGAAGGCTTTGCCAACTTCAGCCAGCAAGGCGATATCAGCAAGGCCATTGTGGCCATGCGCTATGTGGACAGCCATGGCAAGGCCACGGAAGTTTACCCGGCCAATCCAAACGGCAGCCCGCAAGGGATTGCCGGTGTCACCACCGCGGACGGTCGCTTCAGCATTATGATGCCGCACCCGGAACGCGTGATTCGCACCGTGCAAAACTCATGGCACCCTGATGACTGGCAGGATGACGGTGCATGGATGCGCATGTTCCGCAAC
>JBOFGM010000032.1:0-3289 GCA_051649105.1 Iodobacter sp.
AGATGCGCTGGCTGGCTTAAATGATTTTACTGAGTTTTATCAGGGGGCGATGGATCAGCCCCAGCCTCTTTTCAGACGACGCGCTTAAATCCATTTAATCCCCGTTTAAAAGCGGGGATTTTTTTATATGGGGTAATGATTTTTTATCAGGGAACTACTTTAGTTTATTGGCGTCCAATATCGATTGTTCATTGTAAATACCTGCTGTGCAGGCTGGTTTGGAGATCTGATAATGACTGCATTACCCCCAATTACTGTATCTGGCCTTGATAGTGATCGTTTATATGCTTTGCTGGATAAATTGTCCGGCGATGCTTTTCCCGATGCAGATGCTCTGGAGGCTGAATTAGGCCGTGCCACGGTATTAGATGAGGCGGATATGCCGGATGATGTGGTTTCAATGCATTCCACTGCGCGCTTTTTAATGACGCCTGGCAATAAAGAGTTTGAGCTGACGCTGTGTTTTCCGCATGAAATTGACGGCACAGCAGGCAAAGTGTCGGTTACGGCACCGGTGGGCAGTGCCTTGCTGGGCTTATCTGTAGGGCAAAGTATTGACTGGCCTGCGCCGGGCGGAAATGAAGTCAAGGTTAAAATCTTATGTGTGACTAAAAAGCAGCTCTGATATAAAAAAACACCGTCATGGTTCAATGAGCGGTGTTTTTTTATATCCGTTTTCAGCCTAATTCATTGGCCCAGCTCATCGCTGCAAGCAAGTCTTCTGCATCGCAGACCGAGGGCGTGCCGGAATCCGGATCGCCATCTTCCGCCAGCAGCGCCTGGGTCAGTAAATAACCCAGATCATTTTTTACGCCCATCAATGCATCGGTCACGCTGTCGGCTAAATTAAGCGGCTCCAGCAGCTCTTTAAGCGGGGCGCTGAAAAAGACATCGATTAAAGAAAACATGCCCACCATAAAGGCCTGATCGGCAAAGTGCTGATTATGGGGTTGCTGTTTTAAAGCCAGTAATTCCATAAATTTGCCACGGATAGCGGCCGTTTGAACCAGCGGATTATTGCCGGCTGATCTGCCGGATTGCTGCACATAAACCAGTAAATGAATCCACCGGCAGAGCTGGCGGCGGCCTAAAACGGTAATGGCCGCAGAAAGGCTGTCTATTTTCTTAGGAAACCCCGTGCCGACAGAATTAACCAGTTTCAGCAAATTAATGGTTAAATCTGGCGAGTGTTTAAAGGCCATTTCAATCGCAGAGTTATCTGCATTGCTGTTAATTAAGCCTAATAAACGCAATAAAGCCATTTGTGAGGGCTGAGGTTTGCTGCCGGATAAAATAGTCGGTTTGGCAAAGTAATAACCCTGAAACAGATCAAACCCCAGTGCCATGCAGAGTTGGTGCTGCTCCGGGTTATCTACCTTCTCGGCCAGAATCTGTAAAGGATAGGGGTGAAGCTCTTTCAGCAGAGCGCTCATTTTATCGCTGGCCATGCCCAGCACTTCTAATTTTACAAAGCTGATATGCGGCAATAAGGAGTGCTGGCTGGGGTTCAGTGAGATCACATCATCCAGCGCCAGCTGAAAACCCTTCTTTTTAAGGGCCAGGCAGCGCTCTACAATTTGCGGGGTGATGTCTACGGTTTCCAGAATTTCCAGAACCACCTGCCGTGGGGGCAGCAGCTCCAGCACATCGGACATCAGTAAGTCGGCGCTGACATTAATAAATCCAAGCTTATCCCCCAGCACACTGCTGGTGCCCAGGGTGCTGAAGGCATGTTGAATCACATCCAGGGTGGCCAGAAAATCGTCCGGGATAGTGGCTTCGTTGCGATGGCTGTTTCTGAATAACAGCTCATACGCAACCAGCTCCTGCTGGCGATTTAAAATGGGTTGTCGCCCTAAATGATAGGAGTTTTGCATGACCGCCTGAAAGAAAAAAGGGTGCTGCGTTTTAGCCCGGGATCAGATGAACCCGCAGCTAAAGTTTAGTCAGTAAGCTGGTTTATCGTCCGTCCGCTTTTAGTGTAGCTTGTAAAAGCAGCAGATCTTGCCAGGCGCGGGATTTATCCGGCAAATTGCGCAGCAAATAAGTCGGGTTGTAGCTGACTACGGTTGGAATCTGTTGATAATGCTGCAAATTTTCACGCAGGGCACTGACGGGCTCATCGGTGTTCAGTAATGTTTTGAGTGCCAGCCGGCCCACAATAAACAGTGATTTGGGTTGTACCAGTTCAATTTGCCGCTTTAAAAAGGGAGCGCATTGCTCCAGTTCGCCAGCCTGCGGGTTACGCTTATTGGGTGTGGGGCATTTTAAAATATTAGCCTGATAAACCCGCTCTCCCGCACCAATGGCGGCCAGCATATTGTTTAAAAGCCTGCCTGCATCGCCTGAAAACGGGGTGGCTTCTTCGCCGGCATCCGGCGCTTCGCCCAGCACCATAATATTGGGTTGCATTGCACCTGTACCAAAAACCGGCTGACTATTGGTTTTTTGGCGGTTCTGGCACAGGGGGCAGGCAGTGCAAGTGCTGACAGCGGTATTTAATTCATCCCAGCTCATGATGGCAATGCGTTTGGCCCGCTCATTTTCAACCGGATCATTGGCGGCAGGCGCCACCAGCGGAGGCGGCGTAAATTTGGGTGTACTGACCAGCGGGGCCAATGCCTGATGGGCGGCTACGGCCACCGGCGAAAGGCCTTGCGGACGAACTGCTGCCACCACGGCCATAGCCGGAGCCGGGGCGGCGGCCACCATGGGCCGGGCTTTTAATTCCGCCAGAATTTCTTTGCGCACCCATACCGGGTTAAGACCCAGCTCTTCCAGAATCAGTGCGCGGCGACTCACTGGCGTTTACCCATCATCATGGCAAAAATCAGTGCGTCTTCCCGGCCGGAGCCGGTGACAGCCGGATAATAGGCCGGGCGAATCCCTGTTTCGGCAAATCCTGCCTGCTCATAAAAATCACGGGCACGGCGGTTTGATTCGCGTACTTCTAAAAATAAGCTTTGGGCACCACCGGCTTGTAATTCTGCCAGTAAGGCGGTAAAGATTTCCTGTCCAAGGCCCTGACCTTGCATTTCAGGCTGTACGGCAATCAGCAGCAGCTCGGCTTCATCGGCCATTTTCATGGCTACCGCAAAGGCCGCGAGGCCATCATCCCCGTCCACACCCAGGCAAAGATCGGCTTTAAGCGAATGTTGCCAGTGGCTGTCGGCCCATGGGTGGGGATTGGTATCGGCGTCCAGCTCCATCAGCTGGCTGATATCATCAAAATTCAGGTGACGGACATTCATTTTTTAATCCGCTCATGGGTTTTAAGCGCCACTTTATT